>JAADJJ010000002.1 GCA_010092695.1 Enterobacteriaceae bacterium 4M9
ATCCTGAACAAGCCAGAGTGGGCGGATTGAGACGCTGAATTGAAAGGGATTTTTGCTTACTGATTTTGTGCATGGGGCATGAGTGGGGCATTACCTCCAAAGTTTGCATTCAGAATGTCTATTTGATTAGCATTGTTATCGGTCATCCATTTGCCGTAAACGCTGTAAACCATTTGCGCTGATGTGTGGCCCATTTGTGAAGCAATAAAGTTTGGGTTCGCCCCGGCGCTTAATGCCCAGCAAGCAAAAGTATGTCTTGATTCGTAAGCGCGCCTGTGGCGAATTCCAGCACGCTTTAGCATGCTGTTCCATGTAGCACCAAACGACCCCACGGCATACCAGTCTCCACCTTTTCCGTTTCGTGCAGTTAACCTCGGCACGA
This sequence comes from Enterobacteriaceae bacterium 4M9, assembly GCA_010092695.1. Taxonomy (GTDB): domain Bacteria; phylum Pseudomonadota; class Gammaproteobacteria; order Enterobacterales; family Enterobacteriaceae; genus Tenebrionibacter. Next base: position 383 of record JAADJJ010000002.1, read on the forward strand.
ACACAAATGTGCACACGTCTTGGCGAGCACGACCATACTCGCGCAAGTGGACATCAATTGCGTGTTGTTGTCCCATGCGTGTATATGACATCTGGCTTTTCAACGCTTCTATCGCCGACTGAGTGAGGGCGATTGTCCTGACGCCAGCTTCCGTTTTTGGCGGGGTGAAATGACCTTTAATCGCAATATTGCGGCTGACTGTAATTGTCCAGTTTTTCAGATCAATGTCTTCCCATGCTAACGCGCAAATCTCACCATGCCGCAGTCCGGTATTTACCGCCAAAATCCAGAGGTTACGTATTTGTTCTGATGGGCAAGCATTAAGCAATCTGAAATATTCATCGCGCGTGAGCGGATCTGGTTCAGAGCGGCTTTTACGTAATGGGTCAACTCCATCAAATGGCGACTTGATGATATAACCATTCTGAACCGCAAAGCGAAACATCCCACTAAGACAGCTTAAATAGACGTTTACGGTCCGAACAGTCCTTCCTTTCTTTTCAGACCTGTTTAATTGATACTTTCCGCATATTTGATAACCAGTTAGTAATTCTTTTCTAAGCAGTAAAATATCTTCATTTGCGATAGCATTAATCGATTTATTACCCCCCATCATTTCAACGCAAATGTTGATATACGATGTATATCGGTTATGGGCGTTCTGAGTTATTTCCATTCTCTTTAACTCTAACCAACGGCACGCCAGATTTCTGATTGTTACATCAGGGCGCATAAACCCGAACTTGCGTAAATTCGGTGACTGTGGGAACTGAGTTGGATAGCTGAAAGCACCAGTTTTAATAGAATAACATATTGATGTTCTCAGTTCCCCGGCCATCTTCCTGTTCTTTGGTGTATCCGGCACGCCAAGACTCTCGCGAACTCTCACGGCCTGGTAGATGAACCATATACGAAGAGTACCACCATGGTTCTCTACTCCAGTTGGATATATGGACATAAAACATCCTCATTGTTGATAAGGAGAGACATTTAAGCAGATTTTTGGCGGGGAATCGCTGGTCTCTGACGCTCTACCCAAGCGTCAACTTCATGGCGGTTATAGAGGATAGGGGAGTTATCTCTTGGCTGGCAGTCTCCAGAGTAATGCCTGTACTCTCTCCCCTCCATCCATGATTTTCTTCTAGCCTCTTTGATTGCATTTTTTGTCAGGCCAGTTAATGCAATCAGCAGGTCTTCCGACACCCACTTGTTGGGAGTGAGTTGAATAAATTCGCTCATAGTTATCTCCGGGCATAAAAAAGGCCCGCATTTGCGAGCCGTAGAAACGGGGTGGGGTAGTTAATTGATTTTGATGAGCAGATGCCGTGGTAACGAAGTAAACGAGTTAGTTCTCCAGCCAAGACCGGCTGAAATATGACAGGCCAGACCTTTGTAGCAGTCATCACGAACGGTCATTTGCAGCAGTGACTGTGTTACTGCGTCAAAAACGGTGACCGTGGCACAATAGCGGCATGATGAACGCTGCTGTGGTCGCTCGGATTGTTGCTTAAGTTGTTTTTCGCACTCGATGAAGTAGCGCCGAATCTGTCGCCCTTTCTCGTTTCGTTCAACCATCGCCAACTCTTTGGCTGTATCAAGTGTGAGGTGGTAATCCCTGCGGCGGCGGCCTACTGTATTTTTTCCAGAATTGGAAAAAACTATAAAGTCTTGATTTTCTATGAATCCATATTCTTCAATGCGGCTTGCCACCCATGCAGCAAACACTTTGCCAACACCTAAAAACGCATGCAAATCACGGGCATTAACAAGAAGAGCAGGCTCGCTTGAGATAGAGCCGGTGAAAACTGAGATAAGCGCTGTTGTCATAACTGGACTCCTTTTTTTTCACTGGAATCCATCACTACCGACGCCAATCGATGGTGATGGGCTGCGCAGGGTTGGCGTAACCGGACAAAAAAGGAAACCGGCGCATCTTGCGATGCCCCCACGCAGCCCACCATAGATGAGCAAACGCGACGCATAAAAAAACCGCCTTGCGCGGTTATGCGCTTTTTTGTTATCCAGGACGCCAATCCTGACAACCGATTTTGCGGCTGCCCAGTCATGTTATCCCGCTCATAAAGCATAAGCAACGCTGAGTGATTAATATACATTGAGCCTCTCTGTAACTTATTGATTATTAAGTAGAGACGTCCTTGACTTGCCAGGCGCACATAATTTAGTTTTATGTAACCGTTACGTTTTGCAAATAGATTTTATAGATCGGTATCAGGTAACCGATCGGTTTAAGCGATCAATTACAGTAAGCGCATCTGCGGGTCATCATCACAATCAACAAACTCGCTACTGCGGGCAACAGCTGCGTTATGCGCAATCAGATAGTCAATGCCTGCACTGAGCGAAGTCGGTGTTTCAAACTCCAGCCAGAAGCAATCATCGTAAGCTCTGCCAAGCCAGTAACCGCCGCCGTAGCATTTTGCGCGCTGCACGAAAACCCATGTTCCAGGACGGATGTAGTCTCGCTGCTCGCCGCGATAGATAATGTCGTAGCCTCTGTCTCTGCCCATAACGCACCTCAAAATACTGTGTATTCATACAGTATTAATCTGACGTTTTAGAGAGTCAACAGGAAAAATTGCGGACACAAAAAAGCCGCTCAGTGGCGGCTATTTACGGTTTTGATTTGGTTTTGCGGTATGCCTTGCCGGTATCATTTACCGTTTTCATCATCTCGGCCTGGTGCTTTCTGTCATAGTCTCTCTTGCTGCCTCTGCCTGCACTCCTGGCGGCTTCGGTTGCATCAGCGAGGTGTTCGCAAGTAAGTCTGCCATCAGCCTTTAACCGCTCAATCTTGGCGCGTTGCGCAGCTCGGTATGCTGTTCCAGCAAGAGGGATTGTTGCAGGTATATTGTGCCGGTCACGATACTCATCTGCTGATAAACCGTGAGCACGGTTGATATGTATTGGCAGGAAAGCAAATCTTTTTCCACACTCGAGGCATTCAATTTTTTCATGGTCAATGTATTGCTCGGCCTCTGCACGAGACTTTATGCGGCCAGCGCCAACTAAGGGTGAATTGCCAGCAGGCTTGACCCTCTTATTCCTGTTCTGTAATAAAGAAATGTCGCTTCCAGATTTAAGCCCATGCCTTGCCAGGGCTTCCCGGAATGCACTTTTATTTTTATATTCAAGTCTTTTTGCTGCCTCATCAGAGTCAATAATGTCTCCATTGAGAATATAAAATGCGGTTCGCCTACCCGGTTTTTTGGGGGCAACAGGAACCAACCCTAACCCCCTCCGATTGCCCTGCAAAATTGTTATGTCATGCCCTGAACGAAAACCATACCTGTGCAACGTAGCTGCTAACGACTCCGGAGAGCTATACCCAAGAATTTTATATGCCTGGTCAACTGTTGTTTCCTCGCCATTGAGAATGTAGAAGTTTCGCCGCTTTCCTGCTCGCTTTGCTTTTGCTGAGGGTTTATTAGCTGTGGGGATTGTCATCACGCGCCAAATCATAGCAATGCGAGTGTCTGTCGATAATTTTCGATAATCTTTAGCGTTCTGCGCTGCGGTATATGAGTATATTGCGCCCTGAGACACTCCAAGGGCTTTTGCTAATGCTGCTTTAGATGGCTTAGATTTATGATATTTTGCAACACCATTTGCCAGCATATCAATAAAATCACGCTGCCCTAAAGCTATAGCTGTCGTAACTGCGCCAGGCGGCATTCTGTCTCGGACAATTGCAGCGAACAGAGCATCAATTTTTTTGTCCTGCATTGCGTCACTCCGAATACTTCCGCGCCACAGCATCCAAATCAGACAAAAATGTCTTCGGGTATACAGCGTTATTAACAGCATCAACAGCATGTTGCCGCGCCATTTCGTCACTGTATTCGTATCTGTCCACGATGCCAGTGATAACCTCTGTAGTTACGTCATCCCCCGACACTGCGTCAGACTCAATAATTGCGATAGCGCGCTGAATTTTCTCTATTTCGACATCCATTGCTGACAGCAAACGACTTGATAATGTTTCTGGAATGTTGCTCTTACCGGAAATGAAATTTCTTACCGTTCTGTCGCTAATGCCCAGTGCGCGAGCAAGCGAGGATTGCCAGGAGCTACCATAAACCTCTTCACCTACTTTGCGCATTTTTTCTAAATTGTTCATTGCTAGATACCAGAAACCCCGGCATTTCCGGGGCTTTGAAATTAGATGATGTATTCGCTAACGATGGTGTCTGCTGCTTCTTTTGTGTCAGCTTCGCGATAAAGGCGCTCGACAATTTCATCTTCTTTATCGAGTTCGATAAGGTCTAAATTGCCATGATTGAACAGGAAAGTTTTAGCATCAGCGATAGATTTGAACATTCTGAAACCCTCATTTGGTTGTCGGTCGGCCAGTTGCCTTACCGTGTGTAAATAATATCACTTCCTAAAAATTAGGAAAGCCATTATTTAATCAATAGCACAAAATGTTCATTACTCTTTCTTGCCGTTCTTCTCTGCCATCTCAGCATATCTCGGGTCACTCGCTCTCGGCAGGCTCATGCTCTGTTCGCGGTAGTAACGCACACGCTCCATAAAATATTCCTGATACTGTTCCGGCTGCTCACGCATCACCGCTTCAGCAATCACAGGCATGTTCATGCGCTCTTTGTAAGCTACGCCGCTTGCTGCTAAATCGACGTTAACTTTATCGCGCTCTTCCTGGCTCTTTGCTGCTATGTTGTGTGACATAAAAAATCCCCCTGGTTGCGGGGGATTATAGGATTTATCGCGGGGTGGTGCTATTCGCCATTATGCAACAAACAAAGCGGCACAACTCGCGAGCCGTCTTGCCTTTGCTCTGCCGCAGCCATTGCCGCTGATTTTGTGATGTATGGTCTGTCCTGATAAAGATTACCACCAGCTACCAGGTATGCGACTGGATGCGCGTCTACGTATAACCTGGCAAGCAACAGCGCCTCCAGAGTCAATTCGCTTTCTTCATCAAAACCAAACGGCATATCATCCCTGTCATACTCCATCGCGGCGATGGTTTGCTCCAGCCATTCAACAGTAAGAGTCATAGCGTCATTAACTCCATTTTGCTGATAATTGCTGCGTGCTCCGGGTCATCATCCATAAACATCGCCTCTTCATAGTAATTCAGCGCATCACGTACAGTTCTGGTTTCTTCGTCAGTGAAAAAAGCATTGCGATAATCATCTACCAAAATAGCCGTCAGCCTGCCGCCGAGTATTTTGGTATTATTGAAATTTACTGTCGGTTCTTCGCCGTCTTCGAACTCAACAACGAACGTAACTTTACCCATCAACATTCTCCTTGCTCACTAACTCATCAACTATGCGTTTTGCTTCGGAAAAATCCCAACTCACCCGGTGAGCTATATCGCATGCAGAACTGATAGCGCTGATAATCATGCGGTCACACTCGTTGATGACCATTTTCATTGATGAATCGCTGTTTTTTTCGAGTATCCTGGCGCGAATAATCTGCCAGTCGTTTTGCATCTCAAGAAGTTGTTTCGACATCACACCACCTCGCACTGCATGCCTGCCACCGCCAGCATTTGCAAAATGCTGTCCTTTAGGTAGCAACGCTCTCGAAAATCCTCTCCCTCTGGCCCGCCGTGATAGCAGATATATTCGCGGGGCAACCGCACAGTGCGCGCCTCCAGTTCTGCGATGCGATTACGCAAGGCTACAATCTCCATTTCAGCAGCATCGGCATAATGGACGTTCTCATGCTCAGGCAGCGGCAGGTCTGGAGTATTCACGCCAAACAGCGCCGCTAGTGCGCGATAGTTTTGCTCGCCGTGATATCGCCCCTTGCAGCGCACAAGCTTTTCGGCTGCGGTACGGATAGACTCCAGTTCTGTGATGCGCTCCTCAGCCTCGGTCAGTTTCATTTTCATCCGATTGTGACCATCAACGATTTTGCATACCTCGCGCTGTAGAGTTTCTTCAGACCGTTCCAGCGCTTCACGCAATACGCGCATGCTGACCACTTTCTGAGGTAACTCGCTGACATAATGCAATGGAGTGAATAGTTCACGGCGCGCCATGCGAGCCGCTACGATGAGCAGTATGTTTCCTGAGTCGTGTGCTGCTTCACGCAGCGACTGCTTATCTATTGTCATGCTGCACGCTCCGGTCGTTCCTGCGGCCCTGATAATATTGCGCATTCGTCAGGCTCAATTTCTAAATCGACCCCGTCATATCCGCCGGCAATAACCCATCGCCATGAGCCATCAGGATAATGATTGATGGTTGCATCAAATACATCTCCGACTCTGACCCCAAATTCTCTCAGAGGCGATTCCAGCGAGTCGTCTTTGGTAATTATTATTTTTGCCATCTGTCGCCGCCATTATTTGTTACGCTGGTAATCATTGTCCGTCCTCCTGCGCTGCCTGTGGGGTACATACGCCGCGCAATATAAACTCACCGTTGTTTAATTTTTTCACCGCCGCAAATGCATCACGACACGCTCGCTCATCATTAAATGTCTGCGTTTGCAATTGCAGGGTCGGCTGCATAGCGTCACTCAATGTGACGCCATAGGGGGATGCCATCCAGAAAATTAATACCCACATATCAGTTATCCTCCTGCGCTGGGGCTGCTGGTAGTGGCATCCAGTGGGTAACCTCGTTGCTATATACGCGACCGAGCCAGATCCATTTGCCGACCGGTTTTCTTAAGTGCCTGCCGTCGTCGTAGTGACCAGCAAGCGCATTGCCGTTAGACGCAAAAATCACAGTCTTTCCATGCCTAGGCATACGCTCACTGCACGGTATCCAGCGCTGCGCACACGTCCCAGCCATCACCGCAGCCGGGTCAGCTAATTCCGGCGCTGCAAACACGCCAGGCGCTCCCGCTTTCATCTGCTCTGTTGCGTCTGATATGCGCTGTTCTGCGCCGGGGTATCGCGTTGACGCTGCGAGCATGGCGCTATAAATCACGCCAGGGCTATTACGGCCAGTCTCCTCCATGTATTCCTTGGCTGCCGCTGCTCCAGCTTTTACCATTTCCGTGGTTGCGTTTTCAGGCACCATCACGCAACCATCCGGGATTACCGGAGAGTTGCCAGCCAACAGGCGCTGAACAATCTCAATCATGTCGTCGGGCGGCACAGTGCTTGGGACATTCAGCGCCTTGCGCTGTTTTGCATAACGCAGCATGTGCTCAAGTTTGTCTCTGTTAATCATGATTTATCTCCCTTGAGCATTTCGGCGCGGCAGCGATTCCAACCCTCTGCCATCCATTTTCTGTGCGTATCAAGCGCCGGATTGTTGGCGTCAATTTCATCCGGCACTACCGGCGCAGCGGCGACAAAATTAGGCTCAGCATCCTGCACCAGCAAAACCAGCCTGTTTTTAACCATGCTGTGCTCCTGCACTGCGGACACAGTACCGAAATACCGATGTCCCGCATCCGCATCCCACGTGCTCACGTCTACTGATACAGACATGCCCTCGACCAGTTTTGCGATATCCGGCGCAGCGGTGGGCGCGCACAAAGCATCCTGGTATCGTTCCAGCCTCACGTATTCCTGCACAGCAAAGCCCGACGCGCGGCTGTCCGACGCATGTCGCGCATCTGCTGTGTATGAAATAGATATGCCACCGGGAGCAGTGATAGCAAAAAGGTCCGCAACCGGGAGAAATGTGTTTCTTTCTGGCTCTGGCTGCGCGTTGTTTGATTCCCCTGAGCGATTGTGAGCATTAATCCATTCCGACGCTGCGTAATGCCATCCAGCCGTAGCCGGGTTCTGGCCGTCGATTAAACGCCAGGCCTCAGCTATCAACTCGTATGCGCTGGTTGTTGTGTTATTCGCCATCGTTATTGCCTCCTGTGCGCAGTGCTGCCAGCCTAATTGCCGACTCGGTGATTTGGTCATCCTCGGTTTTTAGTGGCTCTAAATCGACCTCGCCGTGGCGTGCATCAATGACCCACCGCCCAAACGGAGTGATGCAACGGATGCCGTGCGGCAGCTTTCTGCACAGCCCCAACTCACAGAGCCGATTCATAGCCGGTTCGCCAATGTCGTAACCCTCGCCGTCCTCGCAGGTGTCATTAAATCGCAGCAGGGAGTCCAGGTCTTTTTCCTGCAAATTCGGCCATACGTTGTTATTCGCCATTGCTGCGGGCCTCCATAATCAACTTTTCCCACATCTTCAGAGCGTCTCGCGCATATTCCCCGGATAAGCCATCTTCGGCAGGGTGGTTAACGACTTCTTCCGCTGCCGTTAAAATCATTCTCACGATGTCACCGACTTCGCTAATCGGCTTATCAACAAAACCGTGCTCAAATGCAGCGGCCAGCCTGCTGGCTGCGTAATTAATCCCCTCTATGCGCGCCTTATTGCGCATATCTGCAATCGCTGCGTCGGTAGCCTTGATATCACTAAGCTCGATAATTAACCCGCCGTTGAGATAAGCAGGATTGTAAGGAGCCAAGCGACCAGATACGTGGGCGGTGAAAAATTCCCTGCACTGCTCCGCAACATGCTTTAAACCAGCATTCTCAGCCGCCAGCGCCTTAACAACCCGCGATATCTGCGCCAGCGCATATTCAGCCTGCGCTCTGCTCGGACAATCACAGATAGCTACACTCGTGTTGTCACTGTTACGCTGATAGACCGCGTAATACTCTGCGTGCTCATCGTCTACACGCTCACAGTCAGTGCTGCCGACGTTGCGTACACCACTGATGAAATATGTTTCTGTCTGTAGTTTGTTCATTAGTCATTCCTGTTTCGCCCAAAGCGGCCTCTGTAGTCGCGCAGGCGTTCGTCATTTTGCGGGGGGAGGTGAGGGCCACATATCTCGTAAGATGGCCGTGCCGCTGCTTTGAGATTGTCTTCCCACACAATCCGCGCCCAATGCATTTCACCTTGCTCTGCGTGACGCTCAGTTTTGCTCTTCAGCGGTGTCTCGCCGCGCCAACTCGCTTCCAGATGCGATTTCACTCTCGCCAGCACCTCTTCTTTCGTGCCGGAGCGGACTGGCGGGCGCAGATATCCCGCCCCGGGTAGAGGTGCTGGCATGGTTGGTCCTTATTTTTTAATCAGAAAGGGATGTCTTCGTCGAAGTTCATTGGTGGCTGATTCGACTGATTTTTTTGATGCGATGGTTTTTGTTGATGGGTTGTCTGTTGGCTATCAGTCTCACGTTTGCCGCCAAGCATCTGCATCACGCCGCCAATCTGCAGCACGTTTATCTCGGTGGTGTAACGCTCCTGACCGCTCTGGTCGGTCCACTTGCGGGTACGCAGCTGACCTTCAATATAAACCTGAGAGCCTTTACGCAGATATTCGCCAGCCACTTCAGCCAGCTTTCCGAACATCACCACTCGGTGCCATTCGGTCTGCTCTTTCATCTCACCGGTCTGCTTGTCTCGCCAGGAATCAGAAGTAGCCAGCGTCATGTTGGCAACTGCACCTCCACTCGGCAAATAACGTATTTCCGGGTCCTGTCCAAGGTTCCCGACGAGAATCACCTTGTTTATGCCTCTGCTTGCCATCTACGATGCCTTTTTAAGTTCGTTGATACGCGTATTCATTGCCTGAACGCATTTTTCCTGATGCTCGGAGTGTCCAGTCATTAATTGCCAGTCACGCTGATATCGTTCGATAAGTTTCTGCTTGTCAGTTTCTGATAATGCATACTCGCAAAAATCAGATAGCGCTTTATCCGCATCAATAATTGGTCTTTCTTCATTAGAAGAATCTCCTTCATCCTGAGTTTGCTGTATTTGCTGCTTTCCGTTATCTGGGAGGGCCCATGCAGGAAGGGAAGGGGGAGACCAAAAGAAAACGCCCAGCTCTTTAGTTTTGGCGTAATTAAATCCCTCCTTTCTTTCTGCGGATATCGTTGCAAACCCTTCCGTGAGGTTATAGAGGTAACGACCAATACCCCACTGAACTGCTGCCCGCTTCATTGCTCCTGACCTGCCTCCTTTTACAGCTTCAACCTGAGTGTTTTCTGCCGCGTCCCATTTTGTTATCCACTCACCATCGGCCTTTATTGATATTCCGCACTCAACGCCGCCGCCGTTAGGAATATCCCTATACTCATTACGCCAGCCAGATTTCCCGCAGACCTCATCAAGTCGCTTCATAATTGCCCTGTTGGTAACGTAGGCGAGAACCTTTGCCCAGATGCCGCTTCCTGTCTTTCCTGCCTGCTGAATGCGCCATTCAATATCTGATGAATCAAATGGCTCATCTAATCGTTCTAAATTCATGAGTAAACCCCTGCGAATTCTTCCCACGTTATTGGCGGCTGGATTCTTTCTGCCGCCAGATCTACATGCTCTTCATATTCGTCAGCTATTTGCTTAGACATTTCAGCAATGAATTCCTGTTCGTTCATTTCATTCATGCTGCTGCCTCATGTTTGCTGATGATGAAACCCTGTTTTTCCATGAAGTCGATAATTTCTTTTTGGTCAAGCTGAATTAGAATTTCTTGAATGTTGTTTGTTTGCTCGATTTGAACATCTTCAGCGATTATTTTAATTCTTCCTGCTTCACTGCATAATCTAGTTATGAAATATGATGATGTTACAGTTATATTCATCTCTTAGACTCCCACCACGACCGCGCCATCTGACAATACCCAGTGTCGGTATCTGGATACACAAACAACTCCCCCGCGATAAATATTCGCAATATTCCGTTGCCTCGCTGAAATATCATTACGGCGTTCCCGGTTGGTTTAAAGTGTCAATGAGCCAGCGCATAGCATTACGCAAGCGGCGAACAGTAATGTCTAATAACGATTCTTGCGGGTATGACAGCATGACGCCGCCACCCGCGAGGCTTAATTGCATCATGGGTGATTCCTGTTGTTTATATTATGGGTAGGAGATTATAAAATTGATTCTGCGTATTCTTTGCTATCTAACCAGACAGGTCTTTCGCCTTTACCAAGGTAAAAATCAATAATGTCGAGCAGGCGAGGGTAGAATCGTAATGCTCTGCGACTATCCATTTCAGCTATTTCCTGTTTACTGTATTTGCGCCATTCTTCAACTGTATGATTCTGGCACCCAGCTCTGACGTATTCGCCGTTTGTTATTGTGATAGCGTATTGTTCGCCCATAATCACAAAAGTGCGATCAGGCAGGTCGGCACCGCGCAGGTCGGCACCGTACAGGTTGGCACCGTACAGGTTGGCACCGCACAGGTCGGCACCGCACAGGTTGGCACCGCGCAGGTTGGCACCGCACAGGTTGGCACCGCGCAGGTTGGCACCGCGCAGGTCGGCACCGTACAGGTTGGCACCGCACAGGTCGGCACCGCACAGGTTGGCACCGTACAGGTTGGCACCGCACAGGTCGGCACCGCACAGGTTGGCACCGTACAGGTTGGCACCGCACAGGTCGGCACCGCACAGGTTGGCACCGTACAGGTTGGCACCGCACAGGTCGGCTCTTGATCCTCTTTCACGATATGACTCTACCCACACCTTGTGTTCATCGAGGATTGTTTTTAATTCAGTGGTATTCATCGGATTTCCTTAAATTCAGGCAATAAAAAACCCGCCGTAGCGGGTTGGTTAATTTGGTTCGCGTGGCACATACTTGAATCTGTGCCATCCATCCGTTAATTCAATTGGACTGTAACTACTGCGGCGCTCAGCAAATCCAAGCTCTACAGCTAACGCATGTAATTCATGGCTGCGTTTTATTTGTTCCATAGCTATCCAGTCGGCGTCAGCATTGCGCTTCTGGCATTGCTTTGGGGTCATGTCATGGTAGGTCATTGCTGAAAGTTTCTGCTGGCGCTTAATATCTGTCTTCATGCTTCGAAGGATGGCAATTACAGAATCAATTTTTGCTAATTTGTCCATATCCCCTCACTTAATGATATGCGTCGCGTCTTTGCGTACTGCACGATGTCCTGCGTGATAGATAGCAACGCCTGGTATAGCTGATGAGCCGACATGCTTAGGCTCTCGCAACGATGGTAGTGACAGCGCTTTCGCGGTGCGTTCGCTACAACCAGTGCTCAGGCGTTCATATGCGTTGTTAACCCGTCTTGCATAGCTCTTACGCTCTGCTGTCTCAGCGTTGAATTTAGACATCCGTTTAGCTCTGTATCTCTGACGTGAATTCATAGTTACCTCCGGTAAGTGCTTTGGTGGTGTGGTCGGTGGGAGACCCATTTCGACCCGATTCGGCCTACTTCAATTCGGCAATAGTTCCTCGGGCCTCGCCGCTCTACGTGCGACATATTCCCGTCCATGAACCCTTCACCACACCCCAAAGCACTTAGCCTTGGCCCCTCCGTCTTCGGTGGGGGAGTCATCTTGTTAAAGAGCATGCGACTCGTCCGTGTCGCTACCAGCGTCCTGCTGATGGGATTGATTATTACCAATAGTGATTTAATGGTCAACACTAAAGGTGATTAAAAATTACTGTTAGTGTTGAAGTGTATGAATTTCAGAAGAATTTATTTTTTGCAGGCAATAAAAAACCCGCCAGAGCGGGTTGATTGTTATTGGTTGGATTTACTGAAATGTGTCGTCGGGCCAGCGGGCATAAACTACTTTCCCTATAACCCTGTGATTTTCATCGAATAGGATAGGCTGGTAACGCGGGTTTGGGTTTAGTGGTTCTAACCATGCCTTACCATCGTCCCACGTGAATTTTTTGAACGTAGCCTCTGTGTCATCGTGAGCAGTGGCTACGCAGAAATCGCCAGGTCCAACGTCCTCATAGGGGTCTACAAGTATAAGCATACCCTCCGGGAAGCTTGGTCTCACACCCTGCGGCGCGGTCATTGAATGTCCGACTACTTCGAGCCAGAAAGAGCCGTTGTGAGCGCGCTTTGCTGTGGGGATCCATGCTTTAGCCTTTTCCTCTGTGTAAGGGTCAACATCAGAGAATGCGCCGGCCTGCACTGTTGTAAAAAGCGGGTATTCAAAATCTCTCAGCGCTGGCAGGGTGGAAGACACGGACTGATACATTGTTGCGATTTCGTTTGCCAGATGCGGGCTGAACTGCTCAACCGTCACGCCAAGAATTTTTGCGAACTGTGCGGCATGTGCTGGGCCTATGGCGTTCTTGCCATTCAGTAGCTGAGCAACACCACTTTGACCCATGCCCATTTGCTCTGCGAGCGCGTCCTGGGAGAGGCCTAACGTTTTTTTCTTTTCTTCAAAAATTGATTTCAGCCTTTCAGCGGCAAGAAGCTGCTCGGGCGTTAACGGTTTCTTTTTCATTGCTTAAATTTATCACCGCGCGGAATAATTACCAATCACCGATAGTGTTGACAAATAAATTACTAAGGGTGATACTCATCCTTGATTAACAAGGAGACACTATGGAGAGAATTCCTCTATCTGAATACGTGTCCAGAAAGAGCCAGGAACTATCTGCTGCCATGCTCGGGTGTAGACAGAGCGCAATCAGTAAAGCCCTGGCTGTTGGACGTGAAATTACCGTCATTACAAAGGATGACGGAACAGTTGAGGCATGGGAATGGAAACGCGTTCTCATGCCGAAGCAGAAGTAACTAAGTAGTACCGCTCTTTAACAACCAGACCGCCAGCCGAAGTCGGGGGCAACCACAAATCGCATGTAATCGCATGCGATATAGACACTTATTAACTTAGGAAAATGTTAAAGCATGGAAAACGCAAAAACACGCAAAGAGGCGCTTCGTATCGAAAGCGCATTGCTTAACAAGATTGCCCTCAGGGGCGTTAGCTCGATAGCACAGTCTATCGGCGTTAACGCATCACAGATTACCCGATGGAAAGAATCTCTCATTCCGAGGATGAGTATGCTGCTGGCGGTGCTGGAATATGGCGTTGCTGATGAAGAAATGTCAGAACTGGCAAAGCGGCTGGTGGGTTTTCTGTCAAAAGAAAAGGCCTCAGAAGTTGCGAGCTTCGAGGCCTGATAGCGAATTTTAGGACCAATTCACAGAGGTTATTATGACAAAACCCGCAAGCCCTGGCCAGGGCAAACTTCATAAAAATTTACTTCGTGACCAGTACCTTTGCAACTTTGCGCAGCCCAGCCGTCTCCGTGCCGAGTGGGAACGTGTGAAGAAGTTAATCAGGGGGAAAGGTCATGAATAGTACCGCGCAAATCTTCGACTTCAACGCTGCTCAAGAGCGCAGGAGCAACAGGATGGAAAACCAGAAAGCTGGCTACATCCCGTTGTACCGGAGCATTCTAAAACAGCCCTGGGCTAAAGATGTTTATCTGAGAACCCTGTGGGAAAACCTTCTACTGAATGCAGCCAGAAAGCCATACGTTGCAAATTTCAAAGGTAACGTATGGAGTCTGTCTACCGGTCAACTGGTGACAACGTCCGCTGATTTAGCATTGTCGCTTTGTGATCGCAATGGAGAGCCGGTTAGCCGCCACGCAGTAGAGCGGATGCTAACTGTCTTCGAGAAAGAAGGGATGATCACAGTGCAATCCGAGAGAAGAAAAGGGACGGTAATAACCATCCTAAATTATTCAGAATATGCGCAAAAAAACGACGATTTACCCGCGCATAACTCCGCGCATATACCCGCGCATTACAAACACAGCAACGACAAGGCTTCTGAAGGTGGTGCCGCGCATAACTCCGCGCATATACCCGCGCATCATGAACAAGAAGGTTTTAACAAGAATTATAAAAACAATACCCAAACCCACGAAGTGGGGTTGTATGTGGATGAAAAATTAACGCCACGACAGAAGGGCACAAACCCACGTGCCAGAAAAACAAACCCAAGGGCAGCAGTTCCAGATTTCGATCGCCAACGCCTCAAGGAAACATGGAACTGTAAGGCCCGTATATTCGGCATACCAACAATCCGCAGCATAACCACTACCACAGAAGCAGGAATTAAGCGCCTGTGGGAGTCATACCTGAAGCAATGCAAAGAGTTAGGCAAGGAGCCAAATGACATCAACGACTTCCTGAATGGCTATATCGAGCATGGTTACCAACCCACACGCTGGGCATGCGGCGATAACCCTGACGGCAGGAAGTACGGGATTGATACAGCACTGACGCAAAAGCGAATTGACGAAATTCTGGGGGCTGAATCCTGATGGAGAGCTATGAATTTGAGTATCAACTGGTCGGCTCAATGCTGGTCAAAGGCGACCATATCGACTGTCGCGAGGTGGCAGGAAAGTTACCGGCAGACGCGTTCGAAAATTTCCACCTTCGCTCGATGTACAAATCAATCGTCACGCTGCTGACCAAAGCGGAACCTGTAGATATTTTCACTGTACAGGCTGCTGTACCAGAGGCAACGAAGGGCATGGTCATTGAGGTCGGGGCTAAGTGCGTCACAGCGGCAAATATTCGTGGCTGGGCTAAGCGAGTCAGACAGTGCTGGATGTTAAGGCGAGGAGAGACCGAGTTGAAGCGTGCAGCCAACATCCTGGCATCAGCCGGAACGCATGACCTCAACGACCGGATAGCTGAGGTTAGCGGCATCCTCTCAAAGCTTCAGTTTGAAACTAACGACAAACTACCTCGCCGGATTGGCGACATGCTGGATGATTACATGGTGGTACTGGAAAACCGCATGAGAGGTGAGGAGTCAGGGCTTTATCTGAAAACCGGTATACAGCCAATGGATGACGCTTACGGAGGTTTTGACCGGACAGACCTGATTATCATTGCTGGTCGCCCCGGCATGGGGAAAACAGAGTTGGCGATAAACATTGCTAACTCAATCGGCCGGCAGAAAGGGAAAGGGCTATTCATTTCGATGGAAATGTCTGACATGCAGGTTGTTGAGCGTCATGTGGCCGACAGGGCTGGACTGGCGGTAGGAACGCTGAGAAACCCAATAAACATGATTCAGGAACAGTACACACGGCTTACAGCGGCAACAGGAACGCTGCTCGATGAGGAAAATTATGTCATTGATGGCTCGTTCACGGTCGATGAGTGTATTGCTCACGCCGAACGGCTCAACATGGATGGCGGGCTCAGCTTCGTGGCTATCGACTATCTTGGACTGATTGATAAGCCCAGCAACATGCCAGAACACCAGGCTATCGCTGACATAACACGCAAGGTTAAGCAGTTTTGCCTACGAAACAAAGTCCCTGCCATCCTGCTGGCGCAGTTAAACCGTGGTCCCGAAGGACGACAAGATAAGAGACCTGGAATGGGCGACCTCGCTAAATCAGGCTCTATAGAACAGGACGCAGACGTCATACTCTTCCCATATCGTGATGAGGTTTACGATGAAAACAGCAGCATGAAAGGCATTGCTGAGATTATCGTTGGTAAGTATCGCTCCGGGCAGCCGCAGACATTCTATATGGGCTGGAAGAACGGCCATTTCATACACATTGACCAGGCTGAAGCAGCAAAGCGGTATGTACAAAATCAGAGCGAGACAAAAGGAAAAGACTGGAGGTGAATCAGACTATCCGCTTCGACCGCAATTTTTGTTAAACTATGAAATCAATCCGCATTACTGGAACCAACTGAAAACATAACCATTATTCGTTATCCCGCTAATTGTTGAGTTACAGGAAACACTGTTGTTCCTGTCACGTTATCAATCATCATGAATCATTCTCATAATATGCAACCTGTATGGCAGTGATAATCACGATACAGGGATGGCAAATATGAGTATTACAATCAAAAATTATTTTTCTTACTTTGAAAACAATGAGATGTGCATTAGTACGGCTCGTTTTCACTCTACACTTGTGCTTATCGACAATGAGGCTGGCACGCTCATAGAAATCATTCACGATGCGAATACAATCCGCGAATGTGTCAGCGCGACATCTACGGATTTAGGGCTGCGCGTGAATTCGTTCACGAAGGTTCCAGTAATATTTTGAATGTATCAAACCAAATAAGGCTCGCCACGGCGGGCCTTAATTTTATCTGGAGGACGTGTGAAGCAAACATTTCAGCTTCGCAACGAAGCAATCAGGAATAATGCAATAGACGCCATTCTCACTCTGCCGGTTGATAGCAAATCCCCCCATGAAGTCCACGTTAAAGAGCCAAAGCGAACAAAGGCACAGAACGACCGCATGTGGCCGATGTTACAGGACGTGTCACGGCAGGTGCTATGGCATGGACAGAGACTTGAACCTGATGACTGGAAGGACATCTTTACTGCGCTCTGGCTCAAGACTAAAAGGCTTGAGCAAAGAAGCGTACCAGGCATCGACGGTGGCGTTGTCTTGCTTGGGGTGAGAACCAGCAAAATGCGGAAAGCCAACATGACCGAGCTAATTGAAATCATTTTCTGGTTCGGTGCTGAGAAAGAGGTGAGATGGAGTGAAGACTCGCAGCTAGAACATGAATGGCTGCAACGAGGAGGAAGACAGTCATGAAATACACCCAACACTGGCACAACGCTATAACAGACAGTGAGGCTCAGCGGCTCGAACAACACTATCGACGACGCGGATGTCGAACTGAACGAAGCCTCAACATTGACCCGCGATTTTTCGATTTAGCAGTAACCCTCCCAGAAACATACTATCTCCCACCAACTCCTCGCAGCCTGAAAAACCGGCTCTGGAACTGACCATGGCTAATCTACGAAGAGCCGCTCGCGGTCGCGAGTGCAAGATTCGCATACCTGGAATTTGTAATGGCAACCCTGAAACTTCAGTGCTGGCACATATTCGGCTGGCAGGGACATGCGGCATTGGAATGAAGCCGCCTGACATTCTCGCTGCTGTGGGTTGTAACTGTTGTCATGACGCAGTTGATGGACGGATAAAGACGCCATACAGCCGCGAGGAACTTCATTCGATGCATGCCGATGGAGTGCTAAGAACACAGATTATGTGGCTGGAGGAGGGGCTTATCAGCGCATGAACGAATACCGCATTACGCTACCCTGGCCGCCGAGTAACAACAGGTACTGGCGACACTCGCGAGGCATCCACTACATCAGCGACTGGGGAAAGCGATACCGAAAGGCAGTAATCGAAATAATCAGTAAGAAGCAGTTAGACCAGAAAATCACACCTCGCCTCAAAATCACAATTCACGCCGCGCCACCCGACCACCGCAAACGCGATTTAGACAATCTGCCTAAAGCCGTTTTTGACGCGCTAACCAGTGCGGGATTCTGGCTGGACGACAGTCAGATAGACGACATGCGGATAAAGCGCTGTCAGGTCGTTAACGGTGGTCAACTGGTGCTGGTGGTGACTGAGATTAGCGAGCGGTTACCGGCCATTAAAGACGCTCTGGAGGCAGCATGATACGCGTTACACAAACGATACCCGAATTGCTGGCAAACAGAAGTCAGGGGGAGTTAGCCAGACAGTTAGGGGTTAACCGAGCGACAGTAAAAAAATACGCAGAGGACAGAACTGGAGCAAATCACATAGTTATCAATGGTCGGTTGATGGTGGCTGGCAGGCGGGAGAGAAATCATGAGGCTTGAGGCTATCGGTAAATATTTTGCGCCAAAATCCCCCATGCTTAGTGATTCCCCACGCGCCACGGCATGTGACTCTCTCGATATTAGCGGAGTAATGGCCGCGTTGGGGATAGCAAACGCACAGTGCGGCCTGGGTATTGAGCTTTATCTGGCAAAGATTGGTGTTAGCGCACCAGATAAAGCAGTATTGGGAGTATATGAAATTGCAAAACGTCTGGCAGGACGTACAAATGCATTCGATGGGCTACAGGAAGATATTAAACAACGTGTATTGCAAATACTCGCAACTTTTGCATTTCAGGATTATTCACGTAGTGCTGCCAGCGTAAGGAAATGTGACTGCTGCAACGGCGAGGGATTCATAGATGTGGAGGTGTTCAGTATTAAGACCTACACGCCGACAAAGGAAAAACGATTCGCAAAAGCAGCATTGCTGATGGGCGATAAGGAGATCATACCATCTGCATATCAGGTATACCGGGAACAACGCGGCATTGAAAAAGCCCAGTGCCCGGCGTGCAAGGGAAAGAAAGTCCTTAGCAATGCCTGTAGATGTCATGGGAAAGGTATGGTTGTCGACCAGGACAAAACAAAGGAGAGTGGAGGTGCGCCAGTATGGAAGACCTGCGATAAATGCTCAGGCCGAAGATACCGCAGGCTGAAGTTTTCAATCGTTTTTGAGGGTGTTCAGACCGCGTGGGATGTGAAAAAAACCTTTGCTTACGATCACCTTCAACCATTCTTTGAGTCTCTGGCAATTGAATGTCACAAAGAGGAAGCATTTGCAGATAGCGTTATTGCAAAAGTGACCAGATGAAGGAAATATTTATACAAATATTGATGCTATAAGAGATAGCACTTTACTATCGCGGAAAAATGGACTAACCTGGCTCTAACGATGGGATATAACACCCTGCGTTATTAAGCCTCTGCACTCGCGGAGGCTTTTTTATTTCCTCCATATTATCGGGCTGCGCGTATGCGTGGCCTTTTTTATCCCCTCAATCCCAATCAACAAATCACCATCCGTTTAATGCGGAGGTAATGGTATGCACCGAATGGAAAAATTTACTAACGGAGCCGCATTAGGAGCGGGCACGACAACCACACTGTTCGGTGCGCTATCTCTTAATGACTGGGCGCTCATAATCGGCATTATCTGTACTGTCGGTACATTTGCGGTTAACTGGTTTTACCGGGACAGAGAATACCGCCGAAAATCGGGAGGTAGCGATGTCTCCAGCCCTGAAAAATAAAATACTGGCCGCAATGGGTTGTGGCGCAATTGCTGTTGCAACAGCCATGCTCGCAGGCAAAGACGGGCTTGAGGGGCGCGAATACATTCCCTATCGCGATGTTGTGGGCGTTGTCACGGTATGTGACGGACATACAGGCTCGGACATTATCTGGGGTAAAAGATACACAGATAATGAATGTGATGAACTTACCCGAAAGGATTTAACTCACATTGCTAAACAGGTCCAGCCTTATATCAAGGTGCCGACAACTGAAACACAACGTGCAGCTATCTATAGCTTTGCCTACAACGTCGGTCCCACGGCAGCTATCAATTCCACATTGCTAAAAAAGCTGAATGCCGGAGATGCGGTTGGTGCATGCAATGAGTTGCGCCGATGGGTGTTTGCTGGCGGTAAAAAATGGCGCGGACTGATGAATAGGCGCGAGGTGGAAAGGGAGGTTTGCCTGTGGGGCTAATAAGCTGGCGTCACATTGTCGTGGCTCTGCTGCTCATAGCGCTCTACACAATCGGTTATCAGCAGGGTTCAAATACCAGTGAGCGACACTGGAAGTTACGCTGGAGTGAGCGCGACGCTGCTCAGGCTCAAAGAGTTGCAAAACTGGAGGCGCGAAACCGCGCTGAAGAACAGCGCCGACGTGATGAAATGGAACAGGTAACTCAACATGCAGAACAACAACTGGCGACGTTGCGCGCTGATACTGCTGTCGCTCGTGGCGCTGCTGAGCGGTTGCGTCGCACCCTATCAGAGCTACAGCGACGTAACGCCAGCCCAATCACCAGTGCTGGCAACACAAGCTCGACAGGGGGAGCAGGTTGCAGTGTGCTCGCCGACGTGCTTACAGAATCTGTCGAACGCAATCAGCAGCTGGCAGCAGAAGCTGACCGCCGCAGAATAGCGGGGCTGGCGTGTGAGCGAGCCTACAACTCACTAATTCAATCTCAATAACGAGCCTCGGTTATCCGGGGCTTTTTTATGCGCATCGTACGCGCTTAGCAACGAGAGTCTTTCAGTCGTGAGCCTGGAGATGCGGTTTCTCTCGGGCTGTCATCTCGTACGACAGGCTCACATCTAAAAGGGATACATATGAAGAAGATGTTCATCACAATTTTCGGCCACCTATTTTCTATTTGCCTGCTTTGCTTGCTCGCATACTCTGCTTTTGCCAGTGACCCCGCGACGGCAGCAGT
The DNA here is from genome assembly GCA_010092695.1 of Enterobacteriaceae bacterium 4M9. Lineage (GTDB taxonomy): Bacteria > Pseudomonadota > Gammaproteobacteria > Enterobacterales > Enterobacteriaceae > Tenebrionibacter. Next base: position 21,215 of record JAADJJ010000002.1, read on the forward strand.
AGCCGCAACAGCTTATTGGGTGGTAATGGCAATGGCTTTATTTGTGGGCTTCATCGCCTGTGCCGGGCTTGTTGATTTGCGCTTTGAAACGGACCCCGATAAGCGCGAACGGTTAATATCAAGCCTGGCTGATTTTTTTAAAAAAAGAGGGCCGGTGAGGTGGTTTATTAGTTGGTGCTTCCTCGCGTTTATCGTCACGCTGCTGGCGTATAACGGCTGGGTGTTTACCGCTGTGTGTTACATGCTGGTGACGCTTATTACGATGCTAATCATCTCGTTAGGGCGATATAAGCTGGAGGAACTCAAATGAGCGAGCAAACGGATAAGGTGCTGGCTGAGTTAATCCAGAAAGCATCTGACGGCATCGACGCGGCAGTATCGTTTAGTCAGGCGCAATTACCTGATGTGGTGTATCAACTTTTATTGTGGAACGCTACTGCTAGTTTGATGATGCAGGTGTTTTGTGTAGTGTTTTTCATTACATATGCAGTAGGGTTGAGGTGGGCTATTCCTGAGGCAAGCAATAGTAGCTCAAGGTATGAAATGGCTGCATTCTTTTTTGTTCTGATTGGCGCAGTAAGTTCGCCTTCACTATTGTTCGTGTTCATCTTTAATTTCGACTGGCTGAAAATATGGCTCGCCCCGAAGCTATACCTCATCGAATACGCCGCGCAGTTTCTTAAGTAAATAACTCAATTTATAAAATTCTGACAAGGCCATCATTCAGGTGGTCTTCACAGAGTTTTATGTAAGTTTTAACGCTCGGCTGTTAACTGCTTCGCCGTGATTATATTTATCAAAGTAGAGGATGATGCTGAATGGCAGGATTATGGATACCAGGAGCGCCCGTTATTGGCAATGTCCAGTCAGGTGGCAGCGGTAGCGATGTAGATTTTAGCGATATTGATTTCACGGCCGTTAAACAGGACGGGCGGGTTTTATACAGCCGCCCCGGCAATCTGTCATTCATTGCTCGTAGCGGACTGATAGAGCAGGCACCAGATAACGTGTGGCCGCTGGAATATAAAAACGGCGTGGCAGTGGGGCGTCATGAACCTGAGCCACAGCGCACTAACCCGATTCTTGATAGCAGGGTAACGGGTACTGGCTGGCGCGCATACAACGCCGATATTAAAGGTACGACAATAGCGCCAGATGGTGAGCAGACAAAATTAATCATCAAGTCCGTGGCAACGGCAGACGGCGGCATGTATCAGACACGCGTGCTGCTCGGACTGGAGTTCCCGATTACGTTATCTGTGTACGGCAAATCAAAAGGCGTTTTTCAGGTTTACGCAGAGAATACCGGCGCTGCAAATCAGATAACGTTTCGCACTGCGGTCGAGTGGCAGTATGCAGCTAAAACAATCCCTGCAGGTGCTGCAAACGCGAACTACAACGGTACAGTTGTTGTTTACAGCAACTCTGAAACCCTGCTGGGAGATGCATTCGCAGGCTGGTCAGTACAGGCAGAGACAGGAACATTTGCAACGTCTCCAATACTGACATCAACAGCAGGAGCAACCCGCGCAGAGCCGATAGCGCAAATTCAAAACCCAGGCGGGCAGGCTACAGCAATACGCGTTCACTATACGGACGGCACGTACACAGATGTATCGTCAGTGAACGGCGCTGATTTCGATATCCCTAAATCAACCAGACAGTGGGCGACGCGCTACATCACACGCGTTCAGTACAGCAGGGGGTTCTGATGCAATACCTGAAATTTCCTGATGAGGCTACAGCAAAGCAGTTAACGGGCTGGTGGTCTAAAAAGACAGGCTGGCCATCACCGACGCCCACCCTGCAAATCGTTGTCAGAGGTGTGCTGTACAACGACGATGGAGAGTATGACCCTGAGACCCGGAAAACGATTAAAGAGCCGTCCAAACGAGACGGCTTTTTTATTGACGTGATTTACGGCGACATCCCCGCAGAGGTGCAGCAGCACATCGTGACGCCTGACCATCCCGATTTCGTGCTTGCGTAAGGTGGCTGACATGAATTTAAAACTGACTCCCGTCTGGCAACAGGTCACTGATGGGAAGAGCGAAGACTGGATAGCAATTCAGGTGCGGGCAGGTTCGGTAGAAATGCTCAGGGCTGATAACACGCCAGCACTTGATGATCTCGGCATTGTTAAGCCCGAATACAACATCGCTCCAAACACGACGGTATGGGGGCGCGCAACAGGCGGTCCATCTGCAACATTGGTGCTCTCGTGAAAGGAAATAATGTGACAACGAGCTATAAAATCACAATCACAACAACATCAGGCGAAACATTCACCGGGATCATGACTCGCCGTCAGCCTGAAATGGTTAACGGCTTCGTGGCTTTGGCAGAAGACGATGGTGGCTGGCGGTATTTCAGGCCTGATGATGTATCAAGGTTCCATTTTGTGCCGGTGACGGAAGTTATCGAAGAGCCAGAAGAAGAAGTATAGGAAAAATAATGGCACTCACTGACAAGCAGGAAATGTTTTGTTGCGAGTACCTCATCGATTTAAACGCCACGCAAGCGGCTATTCGGGCGGGGTACAGCGCAAAAACCGCAAACCGTATCGCCGCTCAATTGTTGTCAAAAGTTGACATTCAAAACAGAATCTCCGAACTCAAAACAAGGCGCAATGAAGATGTTGGAATTAACGCTGATTATGTGCTCCAGCGTCTGGTTGAAATAGACCAGATGGATGTGCTCGACATCCTCACCGATACGGGCGACCTGAAGCCAGTTGCAGAATGGCCGAAAATCTGGAGAACGTCACTATCAGGGCTGGATATAATGGCAATGGCTGGTGATGGCGATACAGCAGCACTGCTCAAGAAAATTAAATGGCCTGACAAGGTGAAGAGCCTAGAATTGCTGGGTAAGCACATATCTGTTCAGGCATTTAAGGAGCAGGCGGCGCATGAGCACACCGGAAAAAATGGTGGACCGATTGAAGCGACGACATTGACGAAAGACGAATACAAAGCTGCACGGCGGGAGATGCTGGAGGATGACGACTGCTGAGCAAAAGAGCTATGCGAGAAAGATAGAATGCGAAGAAGACGGGCTTTATTACGCTCGTTACTTCTTCAAGCAACGCACTGGCGGGAAAATGATTATCGCGCCTCATCACAAGGTTATTCAGCAAACACTTGACCGCGTGATTGATGGTGAAATAACCCGGCTTATTATCAATGTCCCTCCTGGCTATACCAAAACCGAACTGGCGACCATTAATATGATGGGGCGCGGACTGGCATTGAACACCAGAGCCAGATTCATGCACCTTTCATACTCGCATAACCTTGCATTGCTCAACTCATCAACTGCACGAGGCATGATTAAATCAAAGGCCTATCAGAGCATGTGGCCGATGGAATTGCGTGATGACGCAGACAGTAAAGCGATGTGGTGGAATGAGTTCGGCGGCGGTGTATATGCCTCGTCAGCCGCTGGACAGGTTACCGGCTTCCGTGCTGGACACATGGAACCAGGCTGGCAGGGCGCGCTGATTATTGATGACCCGGTTAAGCCCGATGATGCGTATAGCGAAACGGTGCGTGATGGCGTGAACAACCGCTTTAACGAAACCATCAAATCACGCCTCGCGATAGAGACAACGCCGATGGTTGTCATCATGCAGCGTATCCACTACCACGATTTGAGCGGTTATCTACTTCGAGGTGGTAGCGGTGAAAAGTGGCATCACCTTAATCTTCCAGTGATTATCGACAACAGCCAGTCATACGCCGCGCAGTACCCTGAAAACACCCACGCAGTACCCATAGAGCATGGACTGCCTGATGGCTGGCTTTGGCCGTTCAAGCACAACGAATCGCATCGCGTATCGCTGTTCTCCCACCGACGCACGGTTGAAGCTCAGTACATGCAGAAGCCTCGCCGCTTCAACGCGGAGGGAGCGCTATGGACCGAGGCTGTGATAACTGCCGCGCATGAGTTAAATATCGATGGCGACAAGATTCGCACGGTCATCGCTATTGACCCGCAAGCGACAAATAGTGATGAAAGTGACGAAACAGGAATTGTTGCTGCAAGCGCTTATGGTGCAGGAGACAAAAAACAATTCTCCGTTGATGGCGATTACAGCGGCAAATACTCACCCGCAGGATGGGCAAGGAAAGCCATATGGGCGTACGAGCATCACAATGCTGACGCTATAGTGATCGAAACAAACCAGGGCGGCGATATGGCAGAGGAAACTCTGCGCAATGCAGGGTTTAAAGGCCGTATCATCCGTGTGCACGCGAGTAAAGGAAAGTATGCCCGTGCAGAACCAATATCAGCTCTGTACGAACAGGGGCGCGTGGCCCATCACGGAAATCTCTATGTGTTAGAAAATCAGTTAATGGAGTATGTGCCTGCCACTGCCAAAAAATCGCCTGACCGTCTTGATGCAATGGTTTACGCACTAATAGAACTCAGTGGCGCACAGCCAGTTGGAATGATGATACCTAAACGCCTGCGCTAAAAATTCACGGACACAGTATGAATAAAAATCTCCAACTCGCCGTCAATCACGCGATGAATGACGCGATTGCTCGCGCCCGTATGGGGCTACTGGCACCAACGATGGGGCTGGACAATAAGCGCGGATCCGCATGGTGTGAGTACGGATTCCCACAACAAGTCACCTACGATAACCTTTATTCACTGTACCGTCGTGGCGGTATTGCTCACGGCGCTGTAGAAAAGCTGGTAAGTAAATGCTGGCAGACAAACCCTGAAATTATTGAAGGGGAGTTGTCAGACGAGACTCGCAAAGAAACAGCATGGGAGCGAAAAACCAAGGCAGTTTTCACAAATCGCCTGTGGCGGTCCTTTGCTGACGCTGACCGCCGCCGTCTGGTTGGACGCTATGCAGGCATCCTGCTGCATATTCGTGATGGAAAGGCATGGAGCCAACCTGTAACGAAAGGGCATGGTCTTGAGAAAATAACGGTTGCCTGGGCTGGTTCTTTAAAGCCTGGTGAGTGGGATAGCGGCCTAAACTCGCGCACATACGGGCAACCAAAAATGTGGCAATACACAGAGCACCTTCCGAATGGCTCCAGTCGTAGGGTTGATGTCCACCCAGATAGGGTGTTTATCCTTGGTGATTATTCTGGTGACGCTATCGGGTTCCTTGAGCCTGGCTATAACGCCGCGGTGAGTCTGGAGAAAGTTGAAGGTGGTAGCGGTGAGTCATTCCTGAAGAACGCAGCAAGGCAGTTGAGCGTAAATTTTGAGAAAGACATCGACTTCAACAACATAGCCTCACTATACGGCGTATCAGTCACAGATTTGCAGGATAAATTCAATGAAGTAGCTGGTGAAATTAACCGCGGCAACGATGTGTTGATGACTACTCAGGGTGCATCGGTTACACCTCTGGTAACAGCAGTAGCCGACCCCGGCCCAACGTATGACGTTAACCTGCAAACATTCGCGGCATCTGTTGATGAGCCGGTAAAAATTCTCGTAGGTATGCAAACCGGGGAGCGAGCCAGCACAGAAGACCAGAAGTACATGAACGCCCGCTGTCAGTCACGCCGTGGTGACCTCTCATTCGATATTGAGGACTTTTGCGACAAGCTTGTAGACCTGAAAATAATCGACCATGTGGGCCAGAAAACGGTTATCTGGGACGACCTCAACGCGCAGACGGATAGTGAAAAACTTGAGTCAGCAAAGCTGATGGCTGATATCAACAGTGTTTCACTTGCGACTGGTGAGACTGTGTTTACAGGCGAGGAGATTCGCACTGCTGCCGGATTCGAGGGGTCACCAGAACCACTGTGGGAGGATGACGACGATGAGGAAAGCAAGGCCGCCGATACTACCATCTAACCAGGCCGACCCAACTGGAGTAGACCGCCTCGAACGCGGGGGGATGAAAGAATTCGTTAAACGCATCCGACGAATAGTGACAGTTTACAAAAATATCCTCAATCGCATCCCTGCATCACCATCAGTCAATAAACGATATGTCTACGACCTCGACACTACGCTTCTATCAATGCTGCTGCGTAATGCATCGTCGCTGGTGGATGAAATTCTGGGAGCTAATAACGACACTGATTTCTGGTTCTGGAGTCAGTACGTCAATCCAGCATATCAGCGCGGAACGGCTCAGGAGTTCGCTAACCTCGCTCAGCAATCAGCGGTCTATGCCGCAGGGCAAGAAAGTCTTGCCTCTATCCTGCTCAGCGAGCCATATCGACGCCGCCTGATACTTGTGCGCTCACGTGTTTTTGAGGAAATGCTGGGGCTGAGTGCTGGCATCAAAACTGATATGGCGCGCATCCTGACAGATGGGTTGGGGCGCGGGCAGAATCCGGTTGATATAGCGCGGCGACTATCAGAGCAGACAGGTATAGAGATACGTCGCGCTAATCGAATAGCCCGTACTGAGGTTACGACTGCGCTCAGGCGTGCAAGATGGGATGAGTCTGACGATGCCGCCGAGCGTTACGGCATTATAACGCGGCAACTACACCTGTCGGCTCTGAGCCCCACCACGCGGCGTGAGCACGCTCTGAGGCATGCTCATTTATACACCACGGACGAAGTGCGCGAGTGGTACAGCGTCAATGCGAACTCCATTAACTGCAAATGCACACAGGTATCAGTGCTGGTCGATGAGGCTGGCAATCCGCTTTATCCGAACGTCATTGATATGGCTAAAAAGCGCCTGGAAAAGGCAAAACAGGCAGGACTAATACCAAATCACCTCCATTGCGATTGCGGGAAACATAAAGCCGCATAGAGAGCATTTCTAATGAAAATCACTACAAATCATCATTCAAAGGCACCGCCGCCAGCAGATGTCGATAATAAGCACGGGCCTATTCAGGTCAACATCACAACGCAGGTAAACAGCAAGTCCATAAGGCGTGAGCAGTACAACGGGCGAGAGCACTGGGTTGTGCCGTCATACACGCTACCGGCTGACGTAGTGATGAATGATGGACTCTATTCAGTAAACGAAATAGACGCCCACTATCAGGGGTTAGAAGGCACCCTGGCGCCGCTTGGGCATCCTCAGGTTAATGGTCAGTTTGTCTCTGCGTTTTCCCCTGAGGGAATTAACGTTGGTCATATTGGCGCATGGAACCGCAACGTCAAAAAAGCAGGTAACCGCGTTTATGTCGAGAAGTGGATAGACACCGAAGTTGCCAGGCGCACAGAGAATGGTAATCGGCTGCTTGGGCGGCTGGAAGCTCTCGAAAAAGGCGATGACGTTCCTCCGGTACATACCAGCGTTGCTGTGTTCCTCGACCAGTTAAAGCCAAACGAACAGCAAGCAGCCACAGGTGCTAAATGGGTGGCAAAAATCCACGCTATGGACCACGACGCAATCCTGCTTGATGAAGTGGGCGCGGCAACACCAGAGCAGGGGGTAGGCATGATGGTTAACGCTGACCTTGCAATGCCTTTAAATTTTGGCGCGGCTGATAAAGACAACATCTGGCCCGTCATCGTCAACAAACTCAAATCATTTTTCATGACGCAGGAACAGCCTGCACCAAACCACAAAACGGAGGGCGACATGCCTTTAACCACTGAAGAGAAACAAGAGCTGATTGGTGAAATCGGCAAAGGTGTCGCTGCCAACGTTGCGGAAGCACTGAAGCCGGTAATGGAGAAGGTCGACGCGCTACAGGCCAATCATGACAAGTTGGCAGAGACACTCACAGCCAACTCCCGTGCTGAAGAAAAGACCAAGCGAGATGCTGTAGCAAAAATGCATGGTGAGGTGGTAGCCAATGCGCTATCTGGTGACGCACTGGATGCCATGTACAAATCACTGGGTGAATCTGCTCCGCTGGGGACCAATTCAGGACAGCAGCAGAAGGAAACAGGCGCGCCTGATCCGGCATCTTATTTTGGGGAGGCTAAATAATGTCACGTTATCGCCGCGTCAACATTGACGGTAAATCACTCTACAAAACGGAAACGCGTACAGCAGCCACGGCGCTATTACCTGGCACCGCCGCTGTTATTAATGACGATGACCAGTTTGCGCAGGCAACAGCGTTAACCGGCCGCCTGTACATCATCGACAGTGCATATCATCAGGGGCTTGGCATTCGTGACGCTGTACCGGTTGGCGATTCTGCTGTGGGTAACTACGTCGAAGAGGGGCGTGAACTGGCGCTGTTGTGTGTGGCTGGTGACTATGCAAAAGACGACCCAATCAAGCTGGGGGCTAATGGTCAGTTTACTAAAGCTACCGCAGACACAGATTCAGCCATCGGCTACAGCCAGGACGACGCCACCATTGTAGCCAGCACAACCGACTTCATCCGTGTGCGCATGCGTGTCGGCACTGCCGCTTAATCAGGAGATAAACAATGTATTTTACCGCTGAAACACTGGCAACAAACAGCCGACTGCGCGGACACTGGAACGAGCTATGGGCTAACCGTGATATCTGGAACGCTCAGCACGACATGATGGTGAATGCTTTCCGTGGTCAGATGTCTCCTGAAATGCTCGCAGCTAACGCCATTGGTGGGCTTACGCATGAATTCTGGGTTGAAATTGACCGCCAGATTATCCAGATGCGCGACCAGGAAGAGGGGATGGAAATCATCAATGACCTCGCAAGCGTACAAACCATTCTCCCAATCGGTAAAACGGTTAAAGCCTATCAAATGATTGGTGATATTGCTGACGATGTTGCAATCAGTATTGATGGTCAGGCGCCGTATTCATTCGACCACTCGGAATATGATTCTGATGGTGACCCGGTCCCGGTATTTACAGCAGGGTTTGGTGTTAACTGGCGTCATGCTGCTGGCCTGAATACTGTTGGTATCGATGCCGCTCTAGACGCTCAATCTGCAAAAATGAGCAAGTTCCATAGGGCGCGTGTTGGCTATTACCTGAATGGTAATGACCGTATTTCAGTAGATGGTAAGAAAGGTCAGGGTTTTCGCAACCACCGCAACACAGTGAAAATCAATCTCGGTACTGGTGCTGGTGGGGCAAACATCGATTTAACCACAGCGACACCGGCGCAACTACTGGCGTTCTTTGGTTCAACTGGCGCATTCGGTATTGCGGCCCGTGCAAACAAAGTCGCGGCTTACGATGTGCTGTGGATTAGTTCTGAAATCTGGGCGAACATGAGCAAGCCTTACCTGGTGGACATCAATGCGGGCACCAACGCATTGTTAAGCGGCACTGTCGCTGATGCTATCTCTAAATTTATACCAGCAAAATCTATCCGCTCAACGTTTGCATTGAAGGGTAATGAGTTTTTCGGCTATCAACGTCGTAAAGATGTGATTTCTCCGCTGGTTGGTATGGCTGTGGGTACCATTCCACTTCCGCGCAATATGCCGCAGAGCAACTACATCTTCCAGATTATGAGCGCCGAGGGCTTACAAATTAAGCGCGATGGTGACGGCCTGTCTGGTGTTATCTACGGCGCTAACCTGGCGCAAGGGGGGAATCATGGTAGATAAATATCAGGTAATTCATCCGTGGCACGGCGTGAAAGTGGGCGATGTTGTGGAATTGGCAGAGCTACACCCATCGCTCAAGTCGCACGTAATTCTGTTGTCAGCAGCCAGTGTTGGCGCTATGACCCCGGCGACACCGGATGCTGGTACTGATGCAAAAGCTCGGAAAGAGGCGATTTCTAACCGGCTTACTGAGCTCGGCATTGAGCACAAAGGCAGCCTCGGCGCTGAGAAGCTAAGCGAGCTATTACCGGAAGGTGAACTCGAAAAACTTTTTCCTGCCAACTAACCGCCGCGAAAGCGGTTTTTTTATGCCCCTACTCCGGGGCTTTTTTATTTGAGGCAGAAGATGGTCACGCTTGATAAAGCAAAGGCATATCTCTCATCACAGGGTATCAGTATTCCAGATTTCGTACTGGAAGCACTGGTGGAGCAGGTTAACGGCATTCAGGAGTGTCTTGATGAACATTACCCGGCAGCGACTGCGCTCTTGATTCAGCTTTATCTTCTGGCGCTGATGGGGCTCGGGCAGGGTGATAAATACTTATCCAGCCAGACGGCCCCGAACGGTGCGTCACGCTCATTCCGATATCAGTCATTTGCTGACAGATGGAAAGGTGCTCTGGCACTGCTGAGAGGGTTAGACACGGCAGGCTGTGCTATCGGTCTTACTCCACCCGACCCAACCAATAAAGCATTTGCTGGCATCTGGATCGGCAAGGGTGGATGTATGTGCGGAAACAAGTAATGGCGTGGATATCAGTTAGCGAGCGATTGCCGGATCCATTCGTGAAGGTCTGGCTCATGACCGATACAGGAAGGCGCGTCACTGGTTACCTGAAGGGAAACGGCGAATGGCATGTTCTTTGCCGCAAGGTTGCCGCCGAGCGCCCAACAATAACTGAGTGGGAGGAGTCGTGAGTGCTACATCCGAGTGGGTTTATACCAATGTTGCGACAATCTACCCGCGGCAGTACGACGACTGGAGCAATACCTGGACTACTGGTGCGCCATACCTCATAGACTGCACATGGACAGCAACAAGCGAAACGGCGACGGACGACAGCGGCAAGGAATTCACGACTAATACAGTGTTTTTCACCGAGCTAAAGCGTGAGGGAGTCGTTGTCATGACCCCGGAGCGTGACTGGTATATCGCTACAGGTGACACGCTGGCACAACCAGACCCGCTAAAGGCGGGGGCGAAGGTCATCAGGGTAGTCACTGAGTGGGATATGTCTTTTTTCGAAGAAGACCCCGACTACAAAATCCTGACGTGAGGTTGTTATGCCAGTTAAGGGTATCAAGCGCGTCCAGATGAACACTCAAAAATTGCTCGGTGATATAGCTGGACAGAAAACAGAAACGATTATCTTTGACGCCCTGCAAGCAGGGGAGAAATTCGCAGTGCTGCTTACTCCTGTTGGTTTGTCGAATTTAGTCAATCACCGCCATATCGACACCAAAATAACGCCAACAGGTGTAGAGGGTAGTCTTATATACACCGCACACTACGCCGCGGCAGTGAATGCGGCTAAAGGAACCTTGAAGGGAAAACCACGCCCGGCGTCGCGTGGTGGTGGCAGCTACTGGGACCCTGATGGCGAGCCTGATTTTCTGCGCAAAGGTTTTGAGCGTGACGGGCTGGCCGAGATTAAGGCAATCATTAAACAGGGATACAAGGTATGACGCGCAGCGATGTTTATGACGCGCTACGGGCGTGGCTACAGTCACATGGCTTCGATGTTGGCTATCGAGTGCAGAAGCGATTCTGGAATGAGTTACAGGCCACAGAAGACGAGCGTTATCTCATCATTCAGCAAAGCGGTGGCGGCAGTACCGAAGAAGCAATTACCCGCGATTATTTCCGCATCCTGCTTCTTTCGGGCCAGAACGACAGCAACATTGATGATGTTGAGAACCGTGCTGACGCAATTCGCCAGGCGATGATTGACGACCACAGAACCGAATGCATCGTGTCGATGCGGCCCATCGGCGGTATCACCGCTATTTCTACCGAAGAGGGGCGATACCTCTTCGACATATCGTTTCAAACCATCATTTCCCGATAAACGGAGATAACAACATGCAGGAGTTAACCTTCGCATATCTGCGTGAGGCTCTTTCCTATGACCCTGATTCTGGTTTATTTACCTGGAAAGCAAGGCCGAAAAGCCATTTCAGCAGTGTGAAGGCATGTAATCAGTCAAATTCTCACTTTGCCGGGAAAATTGCGGGGAGTAAGGACCCTAAGCATGGATACCTACGAATTAAGCTTTGTGGGAAAAATCATAAGGCACATCGGCTTGCATGGCTTTTTATGCATGGTTGCTGGCCTGAGGGTGAGATTGACCATGTTAATGGCATAAGAGATGACAACAGGATGGAAAACCTTCGCGATGTTTCCCACAAACTGAATATGCGAAATAGGGCCACCCCAATAACAAATAGACATGGTCTGCCTGGCGTCTCATATAGAAACAGAAAGAAACCATGGTTTGCGCAGATTATGAATAACGATGGCAGAAACGAATATCTTGGTTCATTCAAAACTCCGGAAGAGGCTTCTTGCGCCTATCTCCTGAGGGCGAGAGAGCTTGGCTATCACGAACAACACGGTAATAGGAGTTAAAATTATGGCAGGATGTGAAGCGGGTGCTTTCACAGGGCGCGACGTGGCTGTTTTTTACGCCATCGCTTGCCCGGAAGCCCAGCCAGCCGATGGCGACTACAAGCGTCTCGGCATGATGCGAGGCAAAACAACGGGCGTGGAGTGGGAAACCGCAGACGCCACAGCAGACCAGAGCGCAGACTACACGCAGGAAAACATCACGACCTACAAAAGCGTGTCGTTTTCCGGCGATGGTGTAAGCCGCAAAGAGGCCGTGTACGGTCAGGCAGAGATTAAGCGCCACGTTTATTCACCCTCAGCGGAAACGAGTAACCAGCCGTATGTGTGGCTGAAAATCGTGTCTCCGTTCGATATCACCGAGGGGCCATTCCTCATCAGTTCGTGGGAGGATGAATCCCCGCATGATGATGTTGCTACCTGGTCGATTGATGCATCCAGTGCTGGTCGTGTCGATGTGCGTGATGTCGGAGCTCAAATCACTATCACCACTCAGCCACAGGGGAAATCACTCGCTACCGGCGCTAACCTGACGCTGACTGTTGCTGCAAATGTTAGTGACGGTTCGCCCCTCGCTTACCAGTGGAAGAAAGGCGGTAGCGACATTAGCGGGGCAACATCTGCAACGTTTACCAAGAGCAGCGTTACTACGGCTGACTCTGGTTCTTATACCTGCCAGATTAGCTCTACAACTGCATCCAGCGTGACGAGCAACCCGGCAACGGTGACGGTTACCGCGGCATAACATTATGGGGCTTCGGCCCCTTAGAGGCTAAATGAACGCAATTACCGATATCGGCCAGGCGGTTATTCGTGCTGGTGGCCGTGAAATATTCCTCAACCCGTCATTTCTCGCGATGTCTCGCATTGGCACGCCAGAACAGATTGTTGATGCGTTTGTGAAAGTGCATGCAGGTCATTACCCTCAGCACAAAATTAGTGACCCTGACACGATGAGGGCTATTAGTGCGCGCTGCTTCGGTGAAATGGCTGAGGTGGCTGCAATAGTTGTCAGGCAGTGCGCCGCGGAGGACATTGGTGATGTCATCGGTTCGTACTCAGTCGCGCCATCAGGGAGGCTGACATACAAACCCGGCACAATCCCCATTGAAGACGTCATTCAGCTTGCCCGGCATCTTATAATGCATGGTGTGATGGGTGACCAGCCACCCGAAGAAGCCGATAAAAGCGGTGACTACTCAGACAAATTCGATGTGCGGTCATTCGTTTACACCGCGGTTGCTCATCTCGGAATGAGTGAGGCTGAGGCGTGGAGCATGACCATGACCAGCTTCCGGGCTGCGATGAGCGCCAAGTTCCCGCAGAAAGCGAAAGCGCGGATACCCACACAGCAGCGCTACGATGAAACAATGGACTGGGCAGAGAAAATGCTTGCTATTGACGCGCAGCGGCATGGACCGCACTGACAAACTACAAACCATCGGTCGGATTCCCGACCATTTTCACTCCCGCATTTGGTCGGAAAACCGACCGCGCACCTGAACCAACATAAGCCTCGCTAAGCGGGGCTTTTTTATATCCGCAATAAACGCGCACTAGCCCGCGCATTGTATAATCCCAGAGCCTACAGAAAGCAGAACCTGAGAGAAGCCGCTAATAGGTGGCGACCTCTCTGGGGGCGGTTTCTCTGTGCTAGCAGGCTCTGCTTTCTATAGGTAAACGCAATGAACCATCCGACTATCATTAACGGGTTCGATTTTCGCGAACTGGTTTTCCTCTCAGGAGCGGAATGCTCTACCGACTCATTAAAAGTGGCCAAAGCTTTTCGTCGGGAACACAAAGATGTTCTCCGTAAAACTCGTGCCGTCATTAAGCAGTGCTCTCCCTCATTTGCAGAGCGCAATTTTACGCTTTGCTATGAAAACAATGAGTTACAAAACGGAAAGCCTCAGCCGTTCTATAAAATGACGCGCAATGGCTGGACAATGTTGGTCTTTAGCTTCACCGGTGCTGCCGCATTTGCTTTCAAGGAGGCTTACATTGCCGCTTTCGACTGGATGGCTGACGTGCTGGCGAAGGGTAAAAGCAGTCTTGAAGCAGAGCGGAATGCAGTCATGCTGGAGTACATGAAGGAAAAGGATGTTGCCAGCATGTCTGGTCGCCTGCTGCGGCGGTGGGGTAAAGAGAAAAAGCCAAAGCTGTTATCGAAGCTTGAACATCTGGAGAAACAAGGACGGTTTAACCTTGGCTTTGATGATAGGTTGCTGGAGCTGTGAGGGTAAGAAAAGAAAACCGGTCGCTTCGAGATAGCCCACCTACTCGGTGGGCTTTTTCTTGGGGATCTCAACCATAAAGCCGTCGACATCCCATGACATTTCAGAGATGGTGTAGCCAAGACCCTGTAATCGTGAGAAGGCGAGCTCAAAAACGCCAGGGAACTCATCGTCTTCAAGGCCTTCAAGGTCAAGGTCACCTAACTCTACATAGAAAGAGGTGTGACCTAATCTTATCTTCTTACTTATTTCCGCAAATGCTCTTTCTAATATTATTCCTGAAAGTTCTTCTTTAGCTTTGTTAGCAAATTTTAAGGCATCTTCCGCCGAAATAAATTCCTCTGAATAAGCATTGCTCAGAAAGCTAGCATCAAGTCTCGACACGATCTCAGCATTCATGGAGCGATTATTAGCTCTGGACGCATCTTCAACCTGCTTTTTCAATTCGCTTGGAAGCCTAATGCGTAACTGCGGATCTTCTCTACTCATGCTTCATCCAAAGTTAGTGGTTCGTGCAATTACGAAATTATGCCCCACCGTGGGGTTGACAGCAATGCCTCACGGTGTGACACTTTAAATGCCTCACGGTGGGGCAGTAAAAGGAGGTGTAAGTGGAAAAGGCAAAAGATATGTATCAGCGCAAGGTGCGCTTTCCAGAAGACGTAAGGCGTGCCATTGAGCGTAATGGGGAAGAGGAGTGTCGTCAGTTTAATACCGAACTGATTTATCAGTTGCGTAGGGCTTACGGTTTGATTGGTGAGAAAAATGCTCAGGCTTAAAAATAGCGAAACCCCGACTACTTGCGGCAGTCAGGGTTTCTTATCGAACAAATCCAGCGAAGGAAATATCGACATGGGCAGTGTAGCGAAAAACGGATTCAACTTCCACGGCGTCACGCTTACACCGGTACAGCAGATGAGCGATGTCTGGTTCACCTCTGCCGACCTTGCTAAGGCGCTGAAATACTCTAACAGTCGCGCTGTGACCATGCTTTACCAGAAATATGCTGACGAGTTTTCTGCCGGAATGACTCAGGTACTCGAAGTGAGTACCTCAGGCAACTACCGCAAAAAGGTCCGCATTTTCTCGCTGCGCGGCGCTCATCTCATCGCGATGTTTTCACGCACAGAGGTAGCCAAAGAATTTCGCCACTGGGTGCTGGACATACTCGACCGTGAAGTAGCGAGTGGCAGCATTCATCCTGCTTTCGATTTTGCTAAGGCTACACATAACGCTCAGGCAATCAGCAAGCAACTGGCGGCAATAAAGGATATGTGGCGTGGTGGTCTTGAGGATGCACTCAGACTAATTGAATACAAACATTGTGGCGACATCAGTGAAACGCTGTCAGATATGACGTTCTTTGTTGTACCGCTTGAGAATAGCCTTCGTCAGTATGGCGGGGAAAAGGGGATACATTGATAGGCGCAAAGGATGGTGCAAAGAAAAACCGCCAGCTGCAACTGGCGGTCATCAAAGCAATCGCATAAAGGAGAACTTATGCAAACTTCTATTGACAATGTAGCAAAGGCAGGGATCGTTGTCCACAGCAAGCCGTTGTTGGTCATTGAATGGGCTGGGGTTCGGGTTGTCACAACCGAGACTTTGGCTGAAGGTTATGGCACTGCAACAATACGAATTCAGCAAAATCATATTCGCAATGAGTCCCGTTTCATTGATGGGGTTCATTTCTATTGCCTCAAGGGTGATGAGCTAAGGGAGTTTAAAAACAGACTATCTTCAAGCGAGTCTGTTTTTAAACATGTAAGAAGCCTGACTCTCTGGACAGAGAAGGGTGCAGCCCGTATGTCAAAAATCGTTGATACCGATGAGGCGTGGGCATTCTTCGAGCGCCTGGAGGATTCATATTTCAGGCCACGTGACAATCTGTCACTACCTCAAACCTATGAGCAAGCATTAGAGAACCTTCTTGCTCAGGTGAAAGAGACGCGGCAGATAGCCGAGCAACGTGATCGCGCAGTTAAAGAGCGTCTTTGGATTGGTCAGAAACGTGAAGCGACAGCGATGGCAACAGCATCCGTGGCGGTGAGGGAAAAGAACCGGCTTGCAGAACGTCTTGGAGAGGGTCGCAAGCATGCGGCCATTATTCCAGTCGAGAAAAAGACCGGTGATACCTATCGCTGGCAACCTCTTCGGAAATGGTGCCGAGAAAATGGCATGACTGCTATTGATGTTGAGGATAAACGGTTTGGGACTGTTAAGGCGTGGCCGCGTGACGCATGGCTTGCTGTGTATGGCGTAGACCTACGGAAACTGTTCTGACGACCTACAAAAAAATCGTAGGTAACCATTTCAAACCCGCTTAATTGCGGGTTTTTTCATTCCGGCTGATCTACAAGTCAACCGGTGGTAGGATTTGCTGATACTAATCTTTGGGAGGTGGGGCGTGAAAAGGAGTTTAACTATTCTTGCTGCTTTATTGATTAGCGGAAGCTTTGCGGTTGAAGCCAAAAATTGCAGGAAAGGAATCCCATGCGGAAATACCTGCATCGCAGCAAATAAGATATGCAGGTACAATTCATATCCTGATTATTCCACGACTAATAAAGCTAAAGCCAAGCAAGCATACGCCAATAGCGCCAACGCTCAGGCTGGTCATCTTTATTCAGGTTCTGCAATGAGCAAGACCGCTACCGGCACGGCTGGCGGGGAAACTGGCCTGATATGCTTTTACTCAAAGGCTGCCACCATAAATGGCAAAAGTGGGCCGATGATTGGTCGAAGAATCGTTAACGTCTATGTTAAAGGGCAGTCGTTTCGAGCAGAAAGGCAGGCGGGTGAGTATCTTTACAGCCCATTGCTTACAGAAAGGTCAGGCGGCATGTTGATGAAGAAAGATTTCTCGCGCACCTTCGCTATGGAAAGCAATCTGTCGAGCTTTGCTATGTCTGATGGCATAGCTAAGACTACTGAGCAGTGGGCGAATTGCAGAAGAAAGTAACAAGGCTTTCGTTGCTAAATCTACATGGTAGGATTTCTCATGTTTAATCAATGGGGGTATGGATGTGAATAAGTTTCTTTTCGTGATGATATCATCCGCATTGTTGAGTGGCTGCGTATCTTATCAGCGCTCCTCGGCTTTAAATTCAATTCCTGGGATTGAGTTCCAGCAGAAAAATGGTGCGGAGGTCATAAAATCCTATGAAGTGGGGATGGAGGTTGGCAATTTTTCTAAGGACGCCATGAAATCTTGCATTCTTAGAAACGTAACTAACAATCAAGTTCAACTAACAGACGGATCCAAGAGTTTCACTGGAGCTTACACCGGGAATTACTACAACATACAGACATCCTCAAGCGTTCATGGTGGGTCTGTTATTCAGGCAGAAACTAAAAATGGAATCATCTTTTCTGGTACCGGGGAGTATGTATCCTCAGTTATGGGGGTGAAACGGACTGTAAGATTTACCAGCGAGGCAACATCTGCTGGTTCCCGAGCGAAATTCATATTCTCTAATATACAACAGGTTCAAAACGATAGCGGCGCCATGTCAAACAATGGCTTTTTTGATGTTGGGTCTTGGGATGCCGCAAGTCCAGAATCTGTCATAGCAGTGCTAAATGAAAAGGCGAATGCCATCTCATCATGTCTTGTAAAAAAATAGACTGAAATTAATCTATATTAACCTCGCCTTGGCGGGGTTTTTTATTGTCTGGAGATAATAAAATGGAAAATGTTGGCGGCATTTATTACGAGATAAAAGCTGAAACTGGTGCGTTACTTAAAGCTGATAAGGAAGTTGTAAAGTTCACAGAAAAGGTAGAAAGTTCATTTAACAAAGCGGATGGTGCAGTAATTGAATTTACAGAAACCGCAAAGAGAACATCTGCCGCGCTAAAAATGCCGGAAGTCAATAAGCTATCAGGGCAGCTTGCACAGCTTACTGGAAAAATAGGCGCAACTTCAGATGCAACCCAAAATGCCGCTGCATCTAATTCGAAATTCTCGGGCATCCTAAGCACGGTTGCTGGAAAGCTTGGTGCAGGCTATGTATCCAATGTCGGCTCAGCAACATCCTCATTGATATTAAATGCAAAGGCTGCTCTGGATGCAACATCTGCTCATGTTGAGGTTGCAAAAGCAGCACAGCAAGAGGCTATCTCCTTGCAGAGTGCCGCAGCAGCATTGGCAGCAAAGGCTACCGAGGAAAAAACGCTAGCAGAGGCTGCCGCCAAAACCGCAACGACAGAACTCGCAGCCGCCGAGGCTATTTTTGAGAGAAAGACTGCTGATATAGCTTCGCTGGAAGCTTTGCTTGCTCGACAAAAGGAGTCTTTACGGCAGGCAGAGGCCAACCTTACAGTAACAAATTCAGAGAAGGCAGTAGCCGCTGCTGTAAAAGCAAGGAACGCAGTTGATGCCACCTCAGCTAAAGTGCAACGCTTGTCAAATCAGGCCGTAAAAGAAGTAATCGCGGCAGAAGATAAGGCAAAAGCAGCAAAGGAAGCCGTGGTAGTTGCTAATCAAAAGCTGGCTGCATCAGTTGAGCTTGAGGCAGTGGCGCTTTCCACAGTGGCCAAGGCTAATGATGCAGCAGCCATAGCCACTGAGCGCTATACACTGGCAGCTAAAGCACAGGCAGTGGCTATTTCTGGCGCTCGTTCTGCCATAAATTTACTCGGTGGACCAAGTGGAATACTGCTTCTTGCTGCTGCCGGTGTTTATTCTTTGTATCAGGCGATGAGCCAAAAGCAGGACATTGAGCAATTTAAAAAGGAAATTGAAGATGCTGCGAAACGTGTTGAATATCTTACAGATGTTCAGGCTAAAGCAGCGGCCGCCAAAACGAAAATAACTATCGATGCTGATACTGAAAAGCTCAAGGAGGCCTCATTAAATGTTGCGGAACTGAAAAATAGATTGTCCTCTGCGATGACATTTAATGCTCCACAGAAAGATATAGATGATCTTTCTAACCAGCTTGGTGTGGCTCAGGGCGAATATGACGAGCTTTCAGAGTCTGTGCGTCGTAACACTAATTTATTAGATTCTTTTTCCCAACATGCAGCAAATACAAGTGGTGTAACCACTGAGGCTGCAAGAGCCAATGAGATTTATGACAACAGCCTAAAAAGCTTAGTCTCATCTAATGAATTGCTGGAAAAGGCGATTAACGGAAGTTTGTCAGCGGCTGAAGAATTGGCCGCAACCAGCCAACTCGAACAATCCCTCTCAGAAGCAGGAATATCAGCCGAACAGGCTGCCATCCAGGTTGCAAAACTCCAAGATGAGTTTGAAAGGAAGCGCAGTCTTACATTTGAGCAAATGCTTAAGCAGACCGAACAAAACGTAAATGCGCTGAAGATTGAAATGCAAGAGGGCGCGGAAGCTGCCGCAGTTTATCGCGCCCAGCTACAGGCTGCGGAGCTTGGAGTAACGGACAAAGGCGATCTTGAAAAACTAATTGCAGCAACACGTAAACAGGTGCAGCTACAAAAGCAGTTATCTAGCAGTAAGAAGCAAAATTCTTCAGCAGGGAAAACAAAGAAACAGACTGACTCAGCAACACAGGCCTTATCCCGGCAGAAAGCTGCTCTTGACCGCCTCAATACCGGCTATGCTGATGGCTCGCTTGAGCTTGCAAAATATGACGCTGTTTTAGCATTGGGAAATAAAGCAACAACAGAGCAGATAGCTAAAGCTGAACAACAGGCCGAGGCAATCTGGAAAGCAACACAGGCCGTCAAGAATCTCGCACAGGCTGAACAGGGAAGAAAATATGCACAGCAGGAAGTAGCTGCTTACAGTGTTATGCAAAACGCCCACACAGGAAACGCTATTGATCCCGTTGCTCAGGTAAATTTACAGGAACAGCAGAAGCTTGCTGCGCTGGCAAAATACCAGGCTCTGGACAAAGAAAACACTCAACTTTATGAGGATGCAAAAACCGCTATTCAGCAACAGGCTGCCAATGAGCGCATCAATATTGCCAGAGATGAGGCTCAACGCCAGGTTGGGTTAATCAATACAATGCTAGATGGTGTGGGTCAGGGGTTTGATGGGCTGGCTACAATCATTGCAAATAGCAAAGGGGAAAATAACGCTGCGTATAAAGCGCTATTCGCTGTTAGCAAAGGATTTGCCAGCGCACAGGCTGCACTAAACTTACAACTCGCATTATCTAACGCCTTGGCGTCTGGTCCATTCCCGTGGAACCTGTCAGCTATGGCACAGGTAGCTTCTGCTGGTGGCTCCCTGATATCCAGCATTGCTAACGTAGGTTATAGCGGTGGCCGTCGCTACGGTGGTGGAGTATCAGCCGGTAACGCATATCGCATCAATGAAGATGGACGCTCTGAGATATTCCAGACATCCAGCGGGCAGCAGATGTTTATCCCGAATAAGTCAGGGAAGGTCGTTTCTGCGGATAATGCTGGTGGTGGAGTTCAGAATGTTTACTTCACCATTAACACTACCGGAGGAATAAGCGATTCTGAATGGGCTCAAATTGAGGCGAAAGCGGTAAACATCAGTAAGAAAATGGCGCTCTTTCATATTAGCGACCAGGCCAATCGCCCGGGCGGTATGATTCAGCCGAGAAGAAAATGATTAAGGATTATTAATGGAATGGAAATAAAAACCCGGCACAGTGGCCGGGTTGAGTAACTTAAAACCTGTAAGCCATCTGATAGGCTTCAAAAGCGTCCTTGTGGCGAACATAGCCAGCCTGACTCTCAGGTAAATCAGCTAACACGGAGTCATCATATGATGCCGGGATGCCCGCTGCTTTGTTAAGCATTGCGAGTTCGAAAGCACATCCCGGACACTTATGACGCCCTGCTTGCCCCTGATTATCAGGCAAAACGATAAACATAGGGTTGTATCGGTGGTTCTTTTTGCAAATGTTCTTCATTCTTTGCCTTATAAAGAATCGGCAAGGAATGCTTTACACGGGATCCGTGTTGGGTTAGTCTTCTAAGCCGAGATCTCGATAAAAGCATTCTAACCGATGTTTTTACTCTGGCCCTGGTAGCTACAACTACCGGGGCCGTCCTTTATGTACGGCTCACTAAGTAACCGTACAACTCGCAATCCTATCTATTCTTTAGAAAAACTTCAATGAAAAGATCGGCTTATGGCTGTTGTTTTTTACAGCTGTATATCCGAACACCCGTCAGGCCCGCCTGCCACGGGGTTTTTGCATGCATAAATCACCCGCTCCGGCGGGTTTTTTGTTGGGAGTTATCCATGCCAGAAACATTCACATGGACACCGCAGCGCGGCTATTCAGTCGAGCGAACGCCGAATGTTGCAGTAGTAAAGTTTGGTGACGGCTACGAACAGCGTCAGGTGAGGGGTATCAATCCGTTGATGGACAAATACTCGCTTACCTTCCGCGGCGTGAGCGGTGCCTGCCGGAGCAATGCAGCTAAAGACGCAGAGGAATTCTTACGAGCGCGTAACGCAGTAGAGGCGTTTTACTGGACGCCATCAGACACAGGAGTACAACGATTATTCGTCTGCCGCTCCTGGAATATGACAAAGACGGGGCCGCTTTACGAACTGACGGCCACATTTGAACAAGTACCACGATGAGGATTTGAAAATGACTATTGAAGAAAGAATTAAAGTGCTGGAAGAAGCAGTTAACAAGCTTACCAATGCATCAGATATGCGGATTTATACAGAAAATGTGGCGATGAATATCGAATCAATAATTGCAAACGCGGCCCGGAGTAGGGCCGCTATAGATGAAATAGACTCCGCTATTGCTGGTTCTGAATCATTCGCAGGGCTTCGTTGAGCGCATTATCTAAAGACTGAGACTTACCTTCTAGCATAGGCTTCATGCCATTAATATTTGCCTCAATGGCCTCATAAACGTTTTTATTCGCTGACATTTCGTTAAGGCATTTTATTACAGAGCCTAATAGTATTCTGCTAAACATGACTTCTGTTTCTAACTCATTTTTCAGATTGTTAACCATTTGTTCTAATTCAGAAAGTGAACTCATTATTTTTATTCCTTGAAATGAGGTAATCAGCCATCCCTCATTTCTGTATGCATCCATGCCATCACATGGATGGGCTGAGGTAACACCATAAGCATTGCAACTAGTGTTTAACATCCTGACAAAAGATCAGTAGCCGCCATCGTGCGGCTTTTTTTATTGGAGTTTTCAGTGAGAGACATACCACCCAGCCTGATTATCGACAGCGTTGACGCTGGTGTAGGGGCGTTCATTGACCTGTTTGAGGCAGACCTTCAGCCATTCGGCGGCGACATTATCAGATTCCATTCCGGCACCAACGGCTATTACGGTGACGTAATCTGGAAGGGCATCAAATACCAGGCGTATCCGATTGTCATTGAAGGATTCGAATCGAAGAACGAAGGGACTTATGCCAGACCATCGATGGCGGTAGCAAACGTAACCGGCCTGCTAACTGGCATAAACAATGATTTTGACGACATGCTCGGCGTTGTTATCACGCGGCGTCAGGTACCTGTTAAATATCTTGATGCTGTCAATTTCCCCAACGGTAATCCTGACGCTGACCCAACACAGGAGGCGGTGTCACGCTATGTTGTTGAGGAGATGACTGAGGAGACGATGGAGCAGGTCACGTACACACTGGCAACGCCCATAGACTGTGATAATGCCATCGTACCGGCACGGACAATCCTCGCTGACGTGTGCCAGTGGGAATACCGCGGTATTGGATGTGGCTACGATGGCCCCCCCGTTGCAGATGAGCGTGATAACCCGACAACCGACCAGAACAGAGATAAATGTTCACACCGTCGCAGTGGCTGCCGGTTCCGTTATCCACGACCTGAACCAATGCCAATCAGCAGTTTTCCCGGCTCTCAGAAGGTTTCCTGATGCAGGAATTACTCGAATATGCGACATCGTCGCAGGATGAAGTGTGTGCGCTGATTATTGAAGACGAGCACATCTACCGATGCCGGAATGTTCACCATGAGCCGAGGGAACACTTTCGTATTAGTGATGATGACTGGCTCGCTGCTGAGGAAACAGGTGAGGTAACAGCAATATTTCATTCGCACCCAACTTACTCGCCGGTGCTGTCCGCTGCTGACAGGCAAATGCAACTCATAACCGGCTTGCCGTGGTTGTTAGCCAGTGGCGGAAGACTTCTTAAATTCCGTCCGGTACCGCATTTGCTGGGCCGCAAGTTTGAGCATGGTGTGATGGATTGCTACACGCTGTTACGTGATTCATACCATCTGTGCGGCATCGACCTGCCTGATTTTGAGCGCTCAAACGGCTGGTGGTTACGCGGGGAAAATCTCTACCTCAAAAACATGCCACTCAACGGATTCAGCCAGGTATCTCCGGTCGAAGCGCAACCCGGCGACATCATCATCAGGCAGCCTTTTCTCGGCGCTGACCCATGTCACGCAATGATTTTGCTGGATGACAACATCGTCCTTCATCACGACCACGCAGGGCATCTCAGCAGGCGCGAACCCATGCGGCCAGCATACCTGAAACAGCTTCATTCTATCTGGAGGCACGAACAGTGCTCATCTTTAAATTTAGCGGGCATTTACGCCGATTTTACCGCCAAATCTCACTAAACGTTGATACCCCAGCACAAGGGCTGCGCCTGTTGATAGCGCAGAATCATGAGTTCAAAAAAGCCTTCCTCGGTTCAAAAATCAGAATGCGTATCGCGGGTGAAGACGTTAACGAATCCTCCGTTAACTGGCATATGGACAGGCAACTTAAAGATGGCTCTGTCGTTCTGTTCGTCCCGGTAGTTGAAGGCGCAATTACCGGCACGACAGCCCTTGTCGCTACGCTCGTTATTGCTGCTGCGTCGGTGGCCTATTCGGTGTACATGGCGCGCAACATGAAGACTAAAACATCAGCCGAAGCTGCGGAAAGCAACACTCTCACGAATAACTCGTTTACCAGTGCAGAGAATCGCGTGGGGCAGGGGCGGCCTGTACCGGTTTTGCTGGGTGAAATGGCGGTTGGCAGCAACGTTATCAGTCTGGGTATCGACACAGTGAATACCGATGACTGGGAAGAGATTATCAGCTAAAGGGGATAACCGTGAGCTCAGGCGGCGGCAAGGCAAGCACACCACGATTAATCGATGACAACCTGCGGTCAAAACAGTATTACCGCGTTCTGGACCTTATTTCTGAGGGGCCTATCTACGGCCCGGTAGACCAGCAACACCTCTCCTCATTCATGCTCAACAAAACCCCGATTACCGATGCCGCTGGCAATGTCAGCGTAAACGGGGTTTCTGTTGCATGGCGTCCCGGCTCTGAAGCCCAGGAGCCTATTAACGGGTTTTCAGCTATCGAGGCTACAACCATCGTTAATGCCGCGGTCACATACGATACGCCTATTGTCAGGACAATAACTGACCAGGATGTTACCCGCGTGAGGTTTAACTTGGGCGTAACCGGGCTGGTTGAGCAGGATGCGCAGGGTAACCAGAAAAACACCTCGGTTACGATGGTGCTGGAGAGTCGCGCTGGCACTGGGAGTTGGGTAATTGAAAAAACGGTGACCATTACCGGCAAAATCTCCGGCGAGTTCCTGGAGGCGCACCTGATTGATGCGCCAGCAACTAAACCGTTCGATATCCGCGTTCGTCGCATCACGCCTGACAGCACCAGTGATTTGCTCTCTAACGGCACAATCTGGAACAGCTACAGCGAAATCACAGATGACAACCTTAGCTATCCATTTTCAGCTATCGCCGGGGCTGTTATTGACCGTGACCAGTACACAGACACACCCAGCCGCACCTATCACCTGCGCGGGTTAATCGTATCCGTGCCGGATAACTACGACCCAATAGCTCGCACCTATACCGGACTCTGGACAGGCGGTTTTAAACAGGCGTGGACCAATAACCCCGCGTGGCTTTTTCGCGAACTGGCAACCAACACGCGTTTCGGACTTGCCCGCCGTGCTGGTTATATCGACGTGGACGACGGTGCTCTGTATGTGCTGTCGCAGTATTGCGATCAGTTAGTGGATGATGGCTACGGCGGCATGGAGCCACGCATGACGCTAAACGCCTATATCACTGAACAGGCCAGCGCTCGCGATATCCTCGACAAAATAGCAGGCATGTTTCGCGGTATCGCGCTATGGGATGGCATGCGACTTACTGTCATGATTGATGCGCCGCAAGACCCCGTCGCCAGTATTACCAACGCTAATGTCGTGGACGGCAAATTCACCCGTAGCTCGGTTAAACGCTCAGAGAAATACAATGCTGTGGTCGTATCATGGACTGACCCGGATAACGGCTGGGAGCAGGTAAAAGAATACGTTTCCGACGATGAAATGATAGCCCGCGGCAACTACAACGAAACCACGCTTGAGGCGTTCGGTTGCACCTCTCGCGGGCAGGCGTGGCGTGCGGGTAAGTGGTTGCTGGAAACAGCAAAGCGCGAGAGTAGCCGCCTGTCGTTCCAGATGGCCCGTGATGCCATTCATTTTACGCCTGGCGATATCGTAGAAATCATGGATAACAACTATGCTGGCGCTCGCCTCGGTGGGCGCATTATGTCTCACTTCGGGGCCACGATTACTGTAGATGCCGTGGATTCAGCGCTGATATCCAGCGGCGACACCATGTCAATAATGAGTAGTGATGGCAAGTTCGTTAAATACGATATCGCAGGCGTATCAGGCAATGTCATTTTTCTGCGCACAACTCCATCGTGGGTGCGAGATGGCACGATATTCGCTATCTCAACTAGCAGCGTTCACACGCGGCTGTTTCGCATCCTCAGCGTGACGGAAACAGATAATAACTCCGTTTACAGCATCACCGCATCACAGCATGACCCAAACAAACAGGCCGTGGTAGATGAGGGGGCAGTATTCGAAATACCGACCGATACGCTCAACGGTTATCGAGTCCCGAACATCGAAAACCTTCGCATCATAAACACCAACTCGGAGACAGTCCAGGTAACCGCAACGTGGGAGACAGCAACCACCACTAAAAAACTGGTGTTTGAACTATACGTCTATACCGATGATGGTCGTGTTGTGGCGCAGTACGAAACCGAACAATTCAGGTATGAGTTTTACGGGCTGGATGCCGGTAGCTACACACTCGGTGTACGCGGGCGTAACGAGAATGGCATGAAGGGCGCTGAAACGCAGGTAAGCCTGATTATCGGCGCGCCGTCAGCACCGTCTAATGTCATCTGGACGCCTGGTCTGTTCTCAGCCGATATCGTGCCGGTTATGCGCGTAACAGCAACTACGGATACATCATTCGAGTTCTGGTATTCCGGCACTACGCCTGTCACTAACCTGTCCGCAGTGGAGGATAACGCCCAGTTTCTCGGGCGCTCGACGCAATGGACGCTCCACGGGCTTAAAGCGGACACGACATACTACGTTTATGTCCGTACCCGGAACGCTTTCGGGGTGTCTGATTTTGTCGAGGCGTCAGGCGAGGCATCGTCAGACATACCCGGCATGATTGACCTGATTGATGATGCTGTGCGTGATTCTGAGGCGTTTAAAAATGTACAGGAGGGGATTGATACTAACCTTGAGGGCGTTATGCAGAACGCCCTGGCAAACCACGGCACCGTAGAGCATCAGTGGGCTCAATATGGCGAGGTGCGGGCAGATATCCTCATAGTTAAAACAACGGTTGCTGATGTCGAGCATGGGCTTGCTGACCTTTCAACATATGTCCAGGCACAGATAGGTGAAAATGGTGAGTTGACGGCGGCAGTAAATGAAAAAATGACGGCAGAGGTGAGGGATGATGGATCTGCTAAGGCCTCTTATACGCTAAATATGGGGATTATTCGGAATGGTGTTAAGTATAACACCGGCTTCGGCATGTCCATTGAGCCTGATGGCAACACGTATAAATCCACAGTTGTTTTTGCTGCTGACCAATTTGGCATTTATTCCGGGAGCGACCCCGGTAATTATCAGGCTGCATTCTTTGTGTATAACGGGCAGGTGTTTATTCGTTCTGCTTTTATTCAGGATGGCAGCATTGATAATGCTAAAATAGGTAATTACATCAGGTCTAATGGTTTTGTTTCTGGCTCGTCTGGTTGGAATATTCCAAAAGATGGCTCTCCAGAATTTAACAACGGCACGTTCAGAGGAAGTCTTTATGCCTCCAATGGTAACTTTAGTTTTAACGGCACCAGCAATACTGTTGTTCTGGATGGTAATGGGGTAACGGTCAATGTTACTGGTGGAGGTAAAATCGTCCTGGGTAAATGGAGCTAACAATGCCCCAAGGATTATATATTGATTTAAAAGATGGCAGGCCACCAATGGAAATTACATCTGGTGTGCGCTGTCCGTCATACTGCATGACAACGCAACAATCTCTATCTTCTTCCTCTATTGCTGTCAGTAATTACGTCAGTGATTCTCAATTACTTTTCATACCACGACAAACAGTTCAGTCGTACAGAGAGGGAACAAATTTAGTGCCGACAGTTGATGTTCTCAGTGGGGTTTCATTTTCTGGTGGGACAATGACCCATTCAACATGGAACAGTATGTCGCATACGGTAAATATGATTTGGCCGGGAACGGTTTGGCAAATACTACCTGCATCCTCGGGTTCAATCGGATTGTACATACAGGACAGTACAGACTTTCTGTCAATCACCGACGCCACAATGTCAGGACAATGTGTTTATGCAGCAGAGATAACCGTTAGCGGCTCATGGGATACGCCAACAATAGCGGGATACGATAGAGAAAAGTATTCAGTATTTGCCCGCTGGAATGCCGCTGGTGTTGTTGTCGATTTTGACGGTTCAGCAATCATGGCTTTTGTAGAGCGAGACGGAGAGGATGTGGCAGCGAGTGTAACAATGACTGTAGCTATATTCGCCTCTGGTGTAGCGCCCACTCCCGGCGATGGATTGACGATAATTAACAGCAAGGGTGCTTGCACATTTTCAACAGTCAAGCGCCCATTTATTTATCATGGCGCATTATATACACCGTCATTTGCTAATGCTGATATTGGTAATCGAATGGTGTTATTAGGGCGGTATGGGTATTCGAGTAAAGCAAATTCTGGCTGGTGCTGGCTTAAATTTGCAGGATTAGTTATGCAGGGAAATAACGTCAGGCTAGGCGGTGGGCAGGTTCAGAATTACTGGACTGACCAATACCCTGTCACTGGGCAACGCGCTACGGCAATTAGCGTGCCGTGTGTTGACAATATTTATTAGGTGGGTAAATGGCTACAGGAACAATCTCTTTAACTAAAAACTCCGATACTGTTATTGGTGCGGGAACAAGCTTCAGCAGCGAAATAAAGAATGGCGATTTTATCGTTGCCGATGTTGGCGGGTTGTCTTACACGCTGGCCGTTAAAACGGTAAGTGGAAATACGAGCATTGTGTTAGTTAATAAATATACTGGTCCAACTATGGCAGGGCGAGCTTTTGAGGTGGTAACACAAAATGCTATGTCAATGCTAACTGCTGCTATCGTTGTACAAAATACAGAGGCGCTGCGCGGTTTAAATTATGACAAGCGGAACTGGCAGCAACTTTTTACAGCTACAGGCAATATAACCGTAACCTTACCTGACAATAGCTCCTGGACTGGCCCTGCCTGGGGGGCCATTACTTCCAGTCTTGCTGCGAAAATGGATAAAATCCAGAACCTGAACGACGTTGAGAACAAAGCGACCGCCCGCAATAACCTCGGCCTTACTCTCATCAGCAGCACCACAGACGAGACAGCAGGACGCGTGATGACGACCGGCGCGGCTGGATTGCTGGCGCGCTCAACACCTCTAATTGCTGGCAGTTACAACCGCTATCCGTCCGGGTTCTATCGCTCGGGCGGTGGAGCTGGAAATGTTGGCTACGGCGCAGGCATCTACTGCTCGTATGACGACACTATTTGTTTTCATATTCACGTGCAGGGTAATGGACAGCTCCACTACCGCTATTTAAACGCCGGATTGATAACGTATGATCACACCGTTTACTCGACTGGCAACACGACAAAATCAAGCGATGGCACGCTAAAAGCTGCGTCGCCGGTGGCGCGCATAGTGAAATCTCAGGCAGAAACAGAGCGTGCTGATATCAACGAGGACGAATTTGAGTGGTGCGGTGCGGGTACGGCCAATGCTGAGGCGGCAGGAATTGAAATCACGCGTCAGGATGTTGGCGTTTACGTTATTACCGGCGCTGCGGGTTTAGCTGAGGATGGATGGCGATTGCTCCCGCCACGCGACCCGAACGGCAGCGGAGACCTCGGAATTGTTGAAGCTGAGGGGATCGATAGCGGCATCACTGTTCGCCTCTACAAGCGGCGCTGGCAGCTAACTGATGATGGTGACATCGAACCCGTTAAAGGCCCACTGATTGATGTACCTGTCAATAGCTGGATTGATGTACGCCTGAGCATGCCACTAGTAAACGAGTGAGACAGATTTGAGACACACAAAGCCTTGCATCGGTTTGCAAGGCTGGGGCATGGATGGGGCAAAAAATTAGCGCAAAACAACTCAAAACCTATGAAGGTAGTGATTTGCCTTGCGCTAATGTATTGCTTTGAACCCGCTTCCTATCTACATCAGCTAACTTTCAATCTTTACAACTGCCT